>JAGHAG010000099.1 GCA_021161625.1 Elusimicrobiota bacterium | reverse complement strand
TTTGTAATTTGGTGCTTGGAATTTATAGAAATGTGTGCCTCTGGCACGGAAATTTCAATCAGTTTCGTTCCGATTTATCGGAACATATTTCTATTTGCTTTTCCCTCATTACTCGTTACTCATTACTCATCCCTTATCTAGTAGTTCGTGGAGATGGAATGGAAAATTTGCTATACTGAATTTAAAATAAGTTTGAGAGGTTTTTGTGAAGTTGTTTGTAAAAATTACAGGAGAGATAGGGTGAACATAATCCTCACAGGGATGATGGGCTCTGGAAAAACCGAAATAGGAAAAATTTTAGCAAAAAAACTCAAAATGAATTTTATTGACATGGACGAAAACATAGAAAAAACAACAGGAAAAAAAATATCAGAAATTTTTAAATATGCAGGGGAAAGTCACTTCAGACACCTTGAAAGAAATCTTGTAAAATGCCTTGCTTTTCTGGACGGTTTTGTCATTTCAACAGGCGGGGGAATTGTCTTAAACAAAGACAACATCAGAGATTTTCGCAAAAATGGAATTGTCTTTTACCTGAAGGCAAAACCAGAAGCTCTCTATGAAAGAATAAAGCACACAAAAAACAGGCCCCTTCTGAATGTGGAAGACCCGCTTGGCGAGTTGAAAAGAATTTACAAAAAGAGAAAAAAACTTTACGAAAATTGCGATTTTGCCATTATCACCGAGGGAAAAACAAAAGAACAAATCTGCAATGAAATAATTGAGAGGTTTAAAAATGCACAAAGTGGTAATAGGACAAAACTTAAAAATAGGTGAGATTCTTAAAGCGCATACAAAAGGGCTTGTAAAAAGAGGTTTCCTTATAACAAATAAAACCGTCGCAAAATTGCACCTTGGAAGTTTAAAAAAGCAGTTTAAGGGGTTTGAATTGAAAATAGCAATTCTGCCCGACGGGGAAAGGTATAAAAATTTCTTTCAGGTTCAAAACCTTTACAAAACTGCCTTAAAAAGTGGAATAACGAGAAAGTGTTTTGCAGTTGCTTTTGGCGGTGGTGTTATTGGCGATATTTCAGGATTTTTTGCCTCAACATATATGAGGGGAATAAAATTTTTCCAGATACCAACAACCCTTCTTGCAATGGTGGACGCATCAATTGGTGGAAAAACCGCAGTTAACATGAAAGAGGGAAAAAATCTGATAGGAACCTTTTATATGCCTGAAGCAGTTTTGATAGATGTGGATTTCCTGAAAACCCTTCCAGAGAGAGAGTTTAAAAACGGTCTTGCAGAAGTTATAAAGTACGGGGCAATGAATAAAATGTTTTTTGAATCCTTGAAAAAAAACTTAAAGCAAATTCTTAAAAAAGATGAAAAAACCCTTGTAAATACAATAAAATTTTGTGTTAACATAAAGACAGAAATTGTTAAAAAGGATTTCAGGGAAAAGGGATTGAGGCAGATTTTGAATTTTGGACACACAATAGGACATGCAATAGAAAGTGCAAGAAACTATCGCACAAAGCACGGGTTTGCAGTGGCATTAGGTATGATATATGAAGTGCTTTTGAGTGTTTATCTTGGAAAATGTCCTCAAAAAATTGCGGAAGATTTTATTTCAGTTTTAAATCAGGCAGGGTTTAGGATGAAAGAGCTGGACCTTGCCTCGCTTTTTAAGGGGATTTCTTATGACAAAAAAGTTGTTGACATAAATCCTGTTTTTGTTTTAATGAATGAAATAGGAAAATTAAAACCAGAGGAAATTTCATGGGAAGTTCTAAAAAAATGGGCACGCTTGCAGAGAAAATAATTTCAAGAAAAGCAAAAAAGATAGTTCAGGCAGGTGAAATTGTTATTGTTCCTGTTGACTGGGCTTTCTGTCAGGATGGCACAGGACCACTTACAATAGATGGAATTCTTGAAATTGGCAGAGGCGTAACAAAGCCTGAAAACTGTATTTTTTTCATAGACCACGCGGTTCCCCCGCCGAGAAAAGAACTTGCAAACGCACACAAAAAAATAAGGGATTTTGCTGAAAAATTTTCAATAAAAGTTTTTATGCAGGGGGTCTGCCATCAGTTGATGATAGAAAAATTTTCATCTCCCTATGACATAATTGTAGGGGCTGATTCTCACACTCCAACCTCAGGCGCCCTTGGTGCTTTTGCCTCTGGATTTGGTTCAACAGATGTTGCCTCTGCTTTTGTGACAGGTTCCATCTGGCTTAAGGTTCCTGAGGTGATTGCTTTTAAGTTAAAGGGAAAATTAAACGCCAGAGTTTCAGGAAAAGACCTTATTCTAAAAATTATTGGTGACATAGGTTCTGACGGAGCAATCTATAAATCCCTTGAATTTTTTGGAGAAGGAGTAAAGAATGTCTCAATGGATGAGAGATTTACCATCTCAAACATGAGCATTGAAGCAGGGGCAAAAACAGGTATTTTTCCTGCAGATGAAATAACAGAAAAGTATTTAAAAGAGATGGGAAGGGAAAATGATTTTGAGGAACTTCTTCCTGATGAAAGCGCATACAAAAATTTTACTGGAATAGACCTTTCCGAGATAAAACCGCAGGTTGCATTTCCGCACGAGGTTTCAAATGTTTATGAAGTAGAAAAAATTGAAAAAACACCAATAGATGTTGTTTTCATAGGGACCTGCACAAACGGAAGATTTTCTGACTTCCTGAAGGCAGGAGAAATTCTCAAAAAATCAGAAAGAATAAAAACCCGTCTTATAATAGGACCTGCTTCAAAAGATATTTTGCACAAACTTATTTCAACAAAACTCATAGATGTTTTTCTTAGAAGAGGGGCAATTTTAATTCCACCGGGCTGTGGTCCCTGCTGTGGGGTTCACGAGGGAATTCTGGCAGATGGCGAAAGGTGTTTATCAACGGCAAACAGAAATTTCAAAGGAAGAATGGGAAATCCTGAAAGTTTTGTCTATCTTGCATCACCTGAAACCTGCGCAGCAACAGCAATAACAGGCTTCATCACAGACCCCCGCAAAATCTAAAAGTTGTAGTTCACAGTTCATAGTTCACAGAGGACAGTGGATAGAGGAAAGGCGAGAAGGTGAAAAAAGTGATAAAATGATATGGAGACAAGAAAATAAAGTGAAAAGGGTTGAAAGAATTGCCTTATCAACTTGTCAACTTTTTAACTTATCAACTGAAAGTTACAGGCAAAGCTAACGCTTTGCAACTACAGTTTCTTCTTCCCCGAAAGAGAGATTGAGAGGGAATTTACATTTTTTCAGGGGCAGAGATGCCAAGAAGGTTAAGCCCCCTTCTTAAAATCTGCAGAATCCCCTTCAAAAGAGAAAGTCTTGCTGATGTAACTTCTATGTCATCTGTTATAACCCTTGTTTTTTCGTAAAAATTATGGAAAAGCGTAGCAAGTTCAGAAAGATATACCGTAAGATAATGAGGAGAAAAATCCTCAACACAGTTTTTCAAGACATCTTCAAATTCACAGGCTTTTTTGAGAAGTTCCCTTGTTTCCTCGCCGAGCAGGTTCAGGTTTTTCACTTCAAAATCCTCTGATTTTGTTTTTGCTTTTTCAAAAACAGAGCAAATTCTTGCATGCGCATACTGAAGGTAAAAAACAGGATTTTGATTTGTTTTTTTCTTTGCAAGTTCAAGGTCAAAGTCAAACTGGGCATCCGCCTTTCTGGATATGAGAAAGAACCTCACAGCATCCCTTCCAACCTCGTCAATCACATCTCTTGCAAGAAGATATGTGCCATCCCTTTTTGACATCTTCAAAACTTCATTTCCTCTTTTTAAACGCACAATCTGATAAAGGATTACTTTCAGGTTTTCAGGGTTAAATCCCAGAATTGAAATTGCCTTTTTTACTCTTGCAACATATCCGTGATGGTCTGCACCCCAGATGTTTATGAGAATTTGAGCCCTTTTGAATTTATCATAATGATAGGCAATGTCTGAAAGGAAATAAGTCGCACTTCTATCACTTTTTACAAGAACCCTGTCTTTTTCATCTGCTTCTTTTACATCAAGCCACAGAGCACCTTCTTTTTCAAAAACAGCATTTTTCTTTTTTAAAATTTCAAGAATTTCATCAACCTTTTTATCCTCGTAAAGTTTCTTTTCTGAAAAGAAACTGTCAAACTCAACATCAATTTTTTTCAAATCCTTTTTTATTTCGTCAAGCAAACAGGCAACCGCAAATTCTTTTATTTCTTCGCCAGATTTGTCTTTTATCTTTTCTGCAATTTCTTCAATTTCCTTTCCCTGATATCCACCTTCAGGAACAGGTTTTTTGTTTTTTATTGCAAGGATGGATTGCGTAAGAAGGTCAATCTGCCTTCCTCTATCATTTACATAGTATTCTTTTATTACATCAAAACCGCTTTCTTTTAAAATTCTTGAAAGAGTATCTCCAATAACAGCCCCGCGAAGGTGCCCTATGTGGAGAAGACCTGTCGGATTTGCAGAGACAAATTCTATGAGGATTTTTTCTTTTCTTTTTGTTTTTGGTTTCTCTTCAAAAATTTCAGAAAAGGAATTTCTCAAGAAATCCATTTTCAATTTCAGATTTGTAAATGGGGGAATAAATTTTACCTTTTCAAAAATCCCTGTTTTCAAGAGTTCTTCCCTGAATGCCTGAAGCTGATTTTCATCAAACTTTCTTCCAGCATTTGTTGCATAATCACACCCTGTAAACTTCGGTGCAGGGGAAACCTGGAAAAAACCGTCAAAAGCAAATTTTTCAGCAAGAATTTTCCCAATTAAATTCTTTAATTTTCCATACATACCCTACCTCTAATTCGTTTTTTATTCTATAATAAAAAGGATTTATGCTCAACTGTAAGATAATTTTAAACCCGACTTCAGGTCAGGGGGCTGGCGGTTCTTTAAAGACCCGCATTTTAAGTTTACTCAATTTAAAGGAAGATGATATTGCAATTACACAATCCTTACAGCACGCATCTGAACTTGCAAAAGATTTTGCAATTAAAGGTGTAAATCCTGTTGTTGCCTGCGGTGGAGATGGGATTTTAAATGCTGTGGTAAACGGGGTTCTTGAAATTTCGCGTTCTGTAAAAATAGGGTTTATCCCGGCAGGGATGAGCAATGTCTGTGCAAATTGTGTGGGAATTCCTCAGGATTTTGAAAAGGCAATTTTTGTTTTGAAAAAGGGCTTTTCAAAAAAAATTGATGCAGGGCTTTTTGAGGACAGAAACAGAAAAATTTATTTCATTTCAATGGCTGATTTTGGAATTACAGCCCAGATTGTAAGAAAAGCCGAAAAAGACCATAACATAAAAAGAATTTTCGGCAAAGGCGCCCATGTTTTTTTAGGTGCTTTTGAGTTTTTGAAAAAAAAGAAAAATTTTAGGGTTTTTGTTGAGGATAAATTTTTTAATGTTCCTTTGGCTATTTTTTCAAATGGAAAATACTGGGGCGGTGCTCTGTTCTGGGACAAAAGTATAAAAATAGATGATGGAGAAGGGAATCTTTTTATTTTTGAAAAATTAAATTTTTTCAAGGCTCTAAAAATTTTTTCAGAACTCATAAGGCACAAAAATCCAAAGGTAAAACAGTTTAAAACAAAAGAATTTTCAATTGAAGGGAAAAAAATTCCATTTCAACTTGACGGTGAGTTTTACGGCTTTACAGATAGAGCCCGAATCCAGATAATCCCTTCTTGTTTTCCCATAATAACACAGGAATAAGATAAGTAACAAAGTAACAAAGTGAAAAGGTGACAAGGGAAACAGAAGTCAGATGTCGGAAGTCGGAGGTCGGAAATGTAGCTGCAGACCCTTGGTCTGCTAAAAAAAATGATATGGAGACAAGAAAGTAAAGTGACAGGGTGACTAAGTGACGAAGTGACAAAGGAAATTAAAAGTTAAAAGTGAAAAGTTAAAAACCCGGCCCCGCTTAGCGG
>JAGHAG010000001.1 GCA_021161625.1 Elusimicrobiota bacterium | reverse complement strand
TGCGCCTACCATTATTCTTCCCTCATTACTCGTTACTCATTACTCATCCCTATTGTTGCTATTTGCTATTCACTGCTCACAGCTTACCGCTCACCGCTCACTATTCACTGTTTACTGTTCACTTTTCACTACCCTTTAGAGACGGAGGAAAATTTGGTACAATAGTTTTCTATGAAAAACTGTGTTCATATTGTTACGACTCTTGAACTGGGTGGTGCTCAGCAAAACACCCTTTTTACTGTTGAAAATTTAAAAGTTTATTCAGGAATTTTGATATATGGAGAAAAAGGACCTCTTGAAGAGCCCGATGTTTCAACATTCAGAGTAAAGTTTCTGGTAAGAAGAATACACCCCTTTTATGATATTCTTGCCTTTTTTAAAATTTTAAAAATCTTGAAAAAAATAAAACCCTTTATTGTCCACACACACTCCTCAAAAGCAGGAATTATTGGAAGATGGGCAGCATATTTTGCTAAAGTTCCTGTAATAATTCATACTTTTCACGGATTTGGTTTTAATGACTGGCAGAAACCTTTTGTGAGAAATTTCTTTATTTTTCTTGAAAAAATAACTGCAAAAATAACCACTCATCTTTTTGCTGTTTCTCATGAAAATGTAAAAAAAGCAATTTCACTGGGCATTTGTGGAAATGAAAAAATTTCCGTAGTTCATTCAGGAATTGATGTGAAAAAATTTGAAAACACAATTTCAAAAGAACAGGCGAAGTTGAACTTTGGCATATCTTCTGAAATCCCTGTTGTGGGCATGGTTGCCTGCTTTAAGGAACAGAAAGCACCTCTTGATTTTGTTGAAATTGGACACAGATTAAAAGAAAAAATAAAAGATATAAAATTTATTCTGGTTGGCGATGGAATATTGAGAGATTCAATTGAAAAGAAAATCTATGAATACAGGCTTTCTGATGATTTCATTTTAACAGGTTGGAGAAGGGATATTGAGAAAATTTTACCTGCTTTTGATGTAAATGTTTTAACTTCTCTATGGGAAGGACTCCCAAGAGTTATTCTTGAGGCAGGGATTTTGCTGATACCTCAGGTTGTAAGCAATGTTGACGGGAATAGAGAAATCATAGAAAATGGTGTCAATGGTTTTCTTGTTGAACCGCACGACATAGACGCATTTGTCGAAAAAATTATATACTGTCTTGAAAACCCCGATGTTGTGAGAGTTTTTGTGCGAAAACTTCGCAAAAAAATATATGGTGATTTTGAGATAAACAATATGGTATACTTGATTGAGCGGAAATACAGAGAATTGGAAAAAACACTGGAGGGGAAATGAGAAAAAAAGTTTTTATAATTCACGGCAAGGGGGTAAAAAATGGCATAGGAAGAGAAGCAGGCGGGGACCTTGATACAATTTGCTCAAATGTTTTTTATACAGTGTGGGCAAAGGAATCTTTAAAGGAAGAACTTTTAAGGGAACCAATTGAAAATGAGGATTACACCTATGACTTTGTCAATTATGCTGAAGGGCTTTACCATCTTGCTGCCTACAGGGGATGTGATGTTTATCTTCCTGACTTTCCAATAGACACCTTGGCACCGAGAGTTTTTCTTATGGAAGCAAGGGACGAAAGGCTTGCACCTTTAATAAAGAAGGTTGGAGAGAGTATAAATGATTTCAGAATCTGGGCTATTGAAAATTCCCAATTGATACCAAAGGTTTTCAAAGAGATTTTAAACGGGCTTCTCAATAATGGAGCGAAAATTGTAAAAAGGCAGCAACCTCTGGCAATAGAAGTTTCCTTTAAAATTATTGAAATTTTGAGGAAACTTTCTGAAATTGCTGTTGAGAGCATAAGAGATGGCAAAAAACCTGATGAAAACATAAAAAATTATCTTGTGGAAGTTTTGAAAATAATGAAGGCAAAAAAATTCAGAGAAGCAAAATCATCTGTGCTGGATGCATTAAATAATGAAATAAAGTTTGAAATGTCGGAAATTTTTGAGGAAAAGAAAGACATCCTTTTTCTTGACCTTGCACACAAACTTGACTTAAAAACAAGGGGCAGAATTTCCTACACGGATGAATTTGTTGTTTTTGTCTGTGAGAGCATCTCCTGGCTTGAAAGAACTTACAGGGAACTGGATGAGGTTCCCTTTGATGAAGAACACAAAAAAGAACTTCTCCAGAGGATGGAAAGGATAAAAGAAATTTTAAGGAATATTTTTTCTGAAATTGAGAAAAAAACTTCTGCAATTATAGAAACAGGGCTTTTTAAGGAAGAGTTAAGTGTTGTTCTTGAAAACAGTGGAAAGATTCTGGAAATTCTTGAAAATCTTCAAAAACACCCTCCCTCTTATTCAGATGGGAAAATTCCCATCAGGGTAATTCTTTTAGAAGAGGCAACCGCAAGGGCAGTTGATGGAATTGAACTTATTTTTGAAAGGGTAAAAGGTTCTGGCAGAGTTTTTGACAGAAATGGAAATGAAATTCCCAGAAAGGCAATTCTCAAAACTGATAAAAATGGGGAGTGTGTGATTTTTTATGAAAAAACAAGCGAAGATGAGACCTTTCAATTCAGCGTTACCTTTGATGGGATGCAATACATGTTTATCCCTGAAGAGATTTCAATGCCTCAGGAAATTTCAGGTGGTGAAGAATATGCAGACGAGATTTCCGAAGAAATGGTAGAAGAGGAAATTTTTTCAAAGAAAGATTCTGAAATTTTAAAGAACCTCAATTTAAAACTCATTGAAAAAATGTTTAAATTCTTAAGAAGCAAAGATGTTTATGTGTGTGAAATTTACGACCATCATCCATACACAAAAGAAATATATGATTTGCTCTTGAAATTAAAGAGTGAAGGGGTGATAGGTGATGTTTATGTCCATGCGCCCACAAGAGGCGGGAGTGAATTTCAGGATAATCCAAAATGCGGTGCTGATATTGTTTATGAGAAAAAAATCAAAGGCAAAAGATGGGACTATCCTGGATTAAAATTATTGAGGGAACTTGCTCATTATCAGGACCTTCACATAAAAACAGAACCTCTTGCCATTGAACTTTCAAAACTTATTGGCTCATCCTTCAACAAAATTGAAATGGTGAAAACCCTGTCAGAAATAAAAACCCAAGAGGAATTAAAGACAATAATGCAGAAAACAGGATGGGATAAGAAAGTAAAGGAATATGAAGAGGGTCTTGCAGAGGTTTTACCCCGAACACAGACAAACATGCTTTATATGGATTTTTTGAGAAAGCCCGAAGATGGAGATTATCAGAAGCATCTTTTACTCGTTGATAAGATTAGAAGCAGATTTGCACCGAAATCTTATGATGAAAAAATAAAATTTTTAAGAAAACTCTATATGAGAAATCCCAAAAACCGTCTGAGAATTTTAGGGGTTCTTTCTCCATTCACAGATGCCAAAAAAGGGGAGGCAAAGATAAATGTTGCTTCAGCCATAAATTATCTTGTAAGAGAAAAGGGGTTTGATACGGATTACTTTTTTTACTGTTATGGTTCAGAAATTCTTGTTTCAAGAAAGCCAAACGAAGAGGATAAAACATTAAATCTTGGTCTTCTGATGCAGCACATAGGAACACCTGCAGACGGCGGACACAGTGGTGCAGCCACATCCAAGCCCCTCTCCAATCCGGGATTTCCACGAAAAAGGCTTGTTGAAGTTGGTGAGAAAAATTTTATTGAATTTCTCCATTATATAGGAGGGAAAGTTGAAGAATTCGCAAAATCTCTTGAATTCTATCAATTAAGACCTGTGGAAGTTGAAGAATATCCTGAAAGATATGAAAAAGTTTTAAAGCGGCTCAAATACAATTTGATTGAATATGTTTTTGAAAAACCTGATGAAAAAGAGAAAATCAGAGCCATAATTACAAAACCCCCATTTGTTTCAAAAAATACAGGTGAGGTCTCGCCGGGATTTACACAGATTTTTGAATACATTGGAAGATTGCACAACCCTGATTATATTTTCTTTATTCAGGGTGGGATGAACTCGTTCATGCTTTTAAACTGGAATGATACAAAAGAAAAACTTGACCTTGTTGAACTTGCCCAGAAAATTGGATGGGATGAAGATGGAGGAGTAAGGCGATTTGCAATTGCAACACCAAGAAGAAACAAAAGAATAAAAAAGGAACTGAGATGGTTACGCGATGCTGACTTTTTAATGATTGTAAATTTAATTGCAAAGTTTATAAATGAAAGTTCGCAGGACTGGAAAATAACTGAGGTGAATGTCATTGCTGCTGAAATTGAAAAGGATGAAAAACCTCCTGTTTTTGCTGACCGCCTTTATACAATGGAATTTGCAAGAGACAAAAGCAGAAACAAAGTTGGAGCAAATACATTTAAAATGGTCTGTGTGATTGCCCCATTTACAGATAGAAGCAAAGGTGAATTTTCTCTTCCGATTTCACTTGTTAAAGAAGGGGCAAGAAAACTCGGTGGCGATTTTCTTCTTTATATTGATTACAGAACAATCCATCTTGTAAAAATTTCTGATAAGAAGGTTATCCCAGTTTCAAAGGATGTTGTAAAAAATCTCACAGGAAAAATTTGCGAACTTGATGAAATAACTTCTTTTGATAAAGACCAGATTTTAGATTTACCGCAGAAATTCGAAAAACTATATCGCAACAACATGGTAGATTTTTTGAAGTATCTCGGTGACAGGATTGGAGATGATTTTGGATATTTTTGCGATTGGCCAAAAATCGCAGGAGAAAACGAAAAGACAATAATAAAATATCCAGTTTCATCATAAGGTTTTATAAAACTTCTCCCCTTTCTCGTTTCCCAACCCTTATTTTCTTATTGTGGAAGAAAAGAAAATTTCGTATAATTTGGCAATATGAATCGTGAAAGAGTTTTAAGTTATGTTCTGATTTTTTTGCTTCTGTTCTGTGCTGTTTCTTCTGTTTATCTAATCAGGAGTAAAGAAAGAGGCGCAAGAATTGCAAAGCCGAAAATTGGCGTTGTAAACATTTATGGAACAATTTCTGTGCCTTCAAGAACTACTTATATTTTTGGCTTAAGAGGTTCTGACAGAGTTGTTCAGCAGTTGAGGGATTTAAGGAGAATGAATGTCAGAGCAGTTGTTTTGAGAATAAATTCTCCAGGCGGAACCCTTGGAGCCTGCCAGGAAATTGTGGAGGAAATAAAAAAATTAAAGGAGGAAAAAATTCCTGTTGTTGCATCCTGTGGAGACATTGCTGCATCAGGCGGGTATTATATTGCAAGTGTCTGTGATAAAATTGTTTTAAACCCCGGAACAATAACAGGTTCAATTGGAGTTCTTATGGGCACATCCAATTTTGAGGAACTCCTGAAAAAAATAGGTATAGAACCTGAAGTTATAAAGAGTGGCAAGTACAAAGATATGGGCTCTATTTACAGGGCTTTGAGTGATGAAGAGAGGAAACTACTTCAAGAACTCGTAGATGAAACATACAATCAGTTTTTGAAAACAGTATCAGAAGGGAGAAAAATTCCGGTTGAAGAACTTCTGCCTCTTGCGCAGGGACAAATTTTCACAGGCGAACAGGCGATAAAATATAAACTTGCTGACAAAATTGGCAATTTAAACACGAGTTTAGAGGTTGCAAAAAAACTTGCTGGAATAAAGGGTGAAGTTCAGATTATTGAAAATCCAATGCCTCTTGAAAGATTTCTTGGCATTTTTTACGACGGAGCAGAGGTTCTTGCAAAACTTTCCGAAATTCTATGATGGAATTTGTTTATAAAGAGCCCAATTTTTACAATGTGGTTTTTTATCCCTCAGCCACCTGGAAGAGTTTGCTCGGCCAGAGAAATTTTTTTAAGGCAATTGCTCTTTATTTTTTCTGCCAGTTCTCGCAGATCATAGGTCTTTCAATTTTCCACAGGGAAATTTTTCTGATGCTTCCTCTGTTTTTTATTAACTGGATTTTAACGGTTTCAATTTATCACTTTACTGCAAGAGCAGTGGGTGGCGGTGGAGATATTCTTTCTCTTTTTTATCTATGGGCATTTACAGAAATTCCTCTTCTTTTTTTCCCACCGGCAATTATTTTTACAAAAATGGTTGGCGGGGGCGTCGTGCTTTTATTTTTGTTTTTTGTCTGTATTTATTTGTGGTGTTTTTTTCTTAAAATAAAAGCGGTCCAACAGGTTTATTATCTTTCCTCATTAGTGGCATTTCTGGTGCTGATTTTTCCCCCTCTGATATTGAGTTTTATAACCGCTTTTTCCTTCTTAATTTACGGGGTTTCATTTATCTTATGGTAAAGGTATCAATAATGGGAGTCAGTGGCTTTACAGCAGCCGAACTTATAAAAATTTTTTCAAGACACAAAAGTGTAACTTTAAAGCATTTCATATCAAGAACAAAAGGCGTGAGAATAAAGAGTTTGCATCCATCTCTTAATATTGATGCAGAAACTGAGAATTTCTCAAAAAAAATTATTGATGACACAGATGTTGTTTTTCTATGCCTTCCACATACAGAGTCAGCAAAATTTGCAATACCATTTATAGAAAAGAATAAGGTTGTAATTGATTTGAGTGCTGATTTCAGATTGAAAAACGCAAACATATACAGGAAAACCTATGGGGTTCCACATCCTGCTCCAAAACTTCTTTCAAAAGCGGTCTATGGTCTTACCGAATTTTACAGAAATCAAATAAAAACTGCCCGAATAATTGCAAACCCTGGCTGTTATCCAACATCTGTTCTTTTAGGGCTTGTCCCTGCCATAAAAGGTGGTTTTGCAAAAAAAGAAGGGATTGTTATAGATTCAAAGAGTGGTGTTTCTGGAGCAGGAAGGAAACTTGCAAGTGACTGGCTTTTTTCAAATGTCTATGAAAATTTGAGAGCCTACAGTGTTGCAAAACATCGGCACATAAGTGAAATTGAACAGGAATTAAATCTTCTCACAGGTGAAAAAGTAAATTTTACATTTGTTCCCCATCTTCTTCCTGTAGAGAGGGGGATTCTTTCAACAATATACATACCTATGAAAAAATTTGTAAATGAGGATGCGGTTTTTCTTTATTACAAAAAATTTTATGAAAATGAAAGATTTATAAAAGTTCTGGAAAGGGGCACACAGCCCGAGATAAAAAATGTAAATAGAACGAATTTTGCTCATATTGGTATTGTTGTTGACCGAAATTCTCTCACTTTGATTGTAACAGTTGCAATTGACAACCTTGTAAAAGGGGCATCAGGGCAGGCGGTTCAGAATATGAATGTTATTTTTGGATTTGAAGAAGGGGAAGGTCTTTTGTGAATTTCAAAAACCTCTTTATCAATGGAGTTTGCTCTGGTCTTAAAAAAGGTAAATATGACCTTGGCATAATCTATTTTCCTTATGGTTTTTTTGCGCTTGCTTCCTTTACAAAAAACAAATTTAAAGCAGCCCCGATTTTAATTTCAAAAAAAAACCTTTCCCGACCGAAAATTCTTGTTGTAAATTCAAAATTTGCAAACGCAGGCACAGGGAAAGAGGGCTTTAGAAGGGCTCTGGAGGTTGCGAAATTTTGTTCAAAAATTTTTGGAGTGAAACAAAATGAAATTCTTCTTGCATCAACAGGTGTTATAGGAAAGCAACTGCCAGTTTCAAAAATAAAAGATGGTATAAAAAAACTTGAAAAATTTTTCAGACAGAAAAAAGCATCTCCCCTTTCTTTTGCAAAAAGTATTCTTACAACAGATACCTGTGTGAAGACAGCGGAAACGAAAAATTTCTGGGCCTGTGCCAAAGGTTCAGGGATGATAGCACCGAACCTTGCAACATTCTTATGTTTTATTTTAAGTGATGCGTTTGTTGATTTTAAAAAAGAAAGGAAAATTTTTAAGAATGCTTTAAAAGTTTTCAACCAGATATCTGTTGATGGAGAAACCTCAACAAATGATTCTGTTTTTTTCCTTTCAACTGCTCTAAAAAAAATAAAAGAAGGAGATTTCAAGAAACAGATTGATTTTGTCTGCAGGCAACTTTCCAGAAAAATTATAGAAGACGGAGAGGGTGCAACCAAAGTTATAAAAATTGTTGTAAGAGGTGCCAGAACCCCAAAAGAGGCGCAGTTTCTTGCAAGATTTCTTTCAAATTCCCCGCTGATAAAAACCGCTTTCAACGGAGAAAGCCCGAACTGGGGAAGAATTTATTCAAGAGTGGGCTTTTCAGGAGTTAATGTTGATGAGAAAAAGTTGAAAATTAAAATCTGTGGGACCAAAGTTTTTAACGGCAAGCCAGTTTTTTTTAACAGAAATACCTTGCGAAGAAAATTGCAGAGAAAGTTTGTTTCATTTGAAGTGGATTTGAGACAGGGCAGGGAAAATTTTGAAATCTGGACAAATGATTTGAGTAAAGGATATGTTAAAATAAATGCAGAATATAATTAACCTACAAGATTATCAGGATTAAGAAAAAAGAGGATAGAGGGGAGAGGAAAGAGGATAGTGGAAAGGGAGAAGAGGTATGGTAAGGATTAAGAATTAAGGATTAAGTGATGGAAAAAATAAAATACTTAATCCTTAAAGCCCTCGATAAATCGGGGGCGGCTTAATCCTTAATCCTGATGGATAATGTTTTGGATATTGGGATTTTGGTAATTGGGCTTTGTTTAGGATTTCGGATTTAGGATTTAGGATTTGATAATATGGATTGTCATTTTGCATTTTGCAGTTTGAATTTTAACCCAGCCCTTTCTAAGGAAAGGGCTGTGGTTAAATTCCATTGGCACGGAAATTTCAATCAGTTTCGTTCTGATTTATCGGAACATATTTCAACAAATTTCGCTCCGATTTATCGGAGCATATTTCCATTCACTTTCCTCTATCCTCTATCCTCTATCCACTGTCCCCTATTCGCTATTCCCTCATTACTCATTACTCGTTACTCATCCCTATTGTCATTGTTTGCTGTTCGCTATTTGCTAAATTATTCCCTTCAGGTTTGGAAAATAAAATTATGTAAATGGAGGTGGAAGAGATGAAAAAAGCAGAGGAGCTTTTAAATAAAAAGATGGTTGTTCTGAATATGGGCTTGAAAAATTTTAAAGAATCTCTGGATACACAGGGGGTGAAATGTATTCACCTTAACTGGAAGCCACCTGCAGGAGGGAAAAAAGAAATAATAAAAATTCTTGACAGAATAAATTCATCAAAAATTTTACTTAATAGGATAAAAAAGGCAAACAAAAAAGTTGCTCAAATTATGATGAATGCCCAGCCCTATCTTGTTGATGTAAGACCTGCAATAGAGGTAATCCCGAGAATGACAAAAAATACAATTCTGCATGCAGGACCTCCTGTGATGTGGGATAAAATGTGCGGACCCATGAGAGGGGCAGTTCTTGGTGCATTGATTTTTGAAGGAAAAGCAAAAAATCTGAAAGAGGCAGAAAGACTCGTGAAAAGTGGAAAAATAAAATTTTCTCCCTGCCACCACCACAATGCAGTCGGTCCCATGGCAGGCATCATTTCACCCTCAATGTATGTTTTCTGTGTAAAAAACAAAAAATACGGGAATGTTGCTTACTGTAGTTTGAACGAAGGGCTTGGAAGGGCATTGAGATTTGGAGCATGGGGCAAGGATGTTTTAAAGAGATTGATATGGATGAGAGATGTTCTTGGTCCTGTTCTTTCAAAAGCAGTTAAAAAAATGGGTGGAATTGATATAAAAACCATTATTGCTCAGGGTCTGCAGAGAGGGGACGAATGCCACAACAGAAATATGGCATCAACAGATTTGTTTTTAAAACTCATTACACCTGCTTTAATTTCTCTTGATGAAGAGAGAAAAACAATTCTTGATGTTATAAATTTTATAGGGGACAATCCCCATTTTTTCTTAAATCTTTCCATGGCTTCGTGCAAGGCAACTGTTGACCCTGCAAAAGGGGTTCCTTATTCCACAGTTATGTGGGTTATGGCAAGAAACGGCACAGAAATTGGAATTAGGATTTCATCTCTTGGAGACAGATGGTTTACTGCTCCTGCTGGGATGCCCAAGGGTCTTTATTTTCCAGGTTTTTCTGAAAAAGATGCAAATCCTGACATAGGGGACAGCACAATTTCTGAATCAGCAGGGATTGGTGCCTATGCAATGGCAGCCGCCCCTGCAATTGTTGGATTTGTCGGTGGAAAAGCACAGGATGCAATAAATTATACTCTTGAAATGTATGAAATCACAACTGCTCAACATAAAGATTTTCTTATACCTGCTTTAAATTTCAGAGGAACTCCGCTCGGAGTGGATGTTTTAAAAGTTGTTGAAAAACAAGTTGCCCCTGTGATAAACACAGGAATTGCTCACAAGAAACCTGGAATAGGGCAGGTCGGTGCAGGAATTTTGAGAGGAGATTTAAAACTTTTTGAAGATGCATTGATTGCCTTTGCAAAAAAATATAAAATTTTGTAGCATATTTGCTAAGTTTCTAAAGGAGATAAACCATGGCAAGAGTAAAAAGAGGAAAAATTAAAAGGAAAAAGCATAAGAAAGTTTTAAAACAGGCAAAAGGCTCAAGAGGTGCAAAAAAAGCACTTTACAGACAGGCAAAGGAAAATATGGAAAGAGCACTGGCATATGCAACCAGAGACAGGAGAGTAAAAAAAAGACAGTTTCGTCGTCTGTGGATAACAAATCTTTCAATTGCTTTGAGGAATATGGGAATGAGATATTCTGAATTTATAAAAAAGTTAAAAGAGAAAAACATACTTCTTTCAAGACCCATGCTTTACAAAATTCTTCTCAATAGAAAAGAGGATTTCAAAAAAATCGTAGAGGCGGTTAAATGAATTTCAGGAGAAAAAAATGCACATTAAAAATGAAATATCAAGGATTAGAAAAAATTTTTTTGAAACAGTTAAAAATATCAAAAGTGTTGAACAACTCTTAAACATAAAAAGTGTATACATAGGGAGAAAGGGAAAGGTCTCGCGGCTTTTAAAAAGCATTCCTGAATTACCTCCTAACATAAGACCTGAAATTGGAAAAGCTTTAAATACTTTAAAAACTGAAATTGAAGCAAAATTAAAGGAGATATCTCTCAAATTTCAGCAGCATGGAAAAGGGGCAGGGGAAATTGATGAAACCCTTCCTGGTATTCCATTTTATTCAGGAACCCGACATCCCTTAAATCAGGTTCTGGAAAAAATTGCCGATATTTTCTTTTCACTTGGTTTTTCTCTTGTGGAAGGACCACTCATTGAGGATGACTGGCACAACTTTGAAGCATTAAACATTCCTGAATTTCATCCATCCCGCGACATGCATGACACCCTTTACATTGAGGGTCACAAAAACCTTCTTTTAAGAACACACACCTCACCTGTGCAGATAAGAATTCTTGAGAACAATCCCCCCCCTCTTGCAGTGATTGTTCCAGGAAAGTGTTTTAGAAGGGATGCAGTTGATGCTTCTCATTACCCTGTTTTTCATCAGGTTGAGGGATTGTGGGTGGACAGGGATGTTTCTTTTTCTGATTTAAAAGGCGTTCTTCTCGGTTTTGCATACAGAATGTTCGGTGATGTAAAAGTGAGGATGAGGCCCAGTTTCTTTCCTTTTACAGAACCTTCCTGCGAACTTGACATAAGCTGTACGGTTTGTGGGGGAAAGGGCTGTTCTACCTGTGGCGGACAGGGATGGCTTGAAATCCTTGGAGCAGGAATGGTTCATCCCAACATTTTCAAAAATGCTGGATGCAAGGAAAAGTGGCAGGGATTTGCTTTTGGGATGGGGGTGGAAAGAATTGCTCTTATCTATTACAAACTTAAAGATTTGAGAGATTTTTACAACAATGATTTGAGGTTTCTGGAACAATTTAGATGAGGAAAGTATGATAGTTCCTATAAACTGGTTAAAGGAATTTGTGGATATTGAAAGTGCCTCTGAAACAATAGAAATTCTTGCAAGAGCAGGATTTGAGGCAGTAGAGATTAAATCCTCGCAAAATTTTGAAGGGGTTGTTGTGGCGCAGGTTTTGAAAGTCACTCCAATTTCCGGGACAAAGTTAAAGACCTGTCTTGTTTCCGACGGTAAGTCCATATCAACAGTTGTCTGTGGTGCAGAAAATGTCCAGAAAGGGCAAATTGTTCCTTATGCAAAAGATGGTGCGGTTTTGCCAGGTGGAATAAAAATTTCAAAAAGAAAAATAAGAGGGGTTGTTTCAAACGGTATGATTTGTTCGGAGAAAGAACTTGGGCTCGGTGAGGATGCTAAGGGCATTATGGTTCTTGAAGGAAACTTTGAACTTGGAAAACCTTTTTCTGCAAAAAAACAGGCGCTTGTGGATGTTGAAATAACTGCAAACAGGGGAGATTGTCTTTCGGTTTTTGGTATTGCAAGAGAGATAAGCATTTTTTCAAAGAAGGAATTAAAGAACCCTCAAATTCCATCTTTGGATATGCAGGCAGGCGAAGTAGATTTTTCCGTTGAACTTGCCGACCCGAACTGCCCTTATTATACGGGCTGTATTATTGAGGGCGTTGAGGTTAAGGAGTCCCCTGACTGGATAAAAGAAAAACTTAAATCTATGGGATTAAATCCGCAGAACAATATTGTTGATATAACGAATTTGATTTTGTTTGAACTGGGACAGCCAACCCATGCATTTGATTTGGATAAATTGCAGGGAAGAAAAATTGTTGTTTCTCCATCAAGAAGTGGAGAAAAGATAAAACTTCTTGACGGAAAAGATTATATTTTACCAGAGGGTGTTTGCCTTATAAGGGATTCCTCAAATGCGGTTGCAGTTGGCGGTGTAATGGGAGGGGAAAGCACGGGAGTTCTTTCAAATACAAAAAGGGTATTTGTGGAAAGTGCTTTTTTTAATCCTGAAGCAATTTACAGGGCTATAAAAAAATTGAGAATAAATTCTGATGCAGCAATGAGATTTTCAAGAGGGGTCGACCCCTGCATGGTGAGAGGAGCGCTTTTGAGGGTTGCTTATTTGATTGGCAAGGTTGCAGGGGGGAAGATTGTGGGATTTGTTGAAAAAGGTGCCCCACCTGAACGCCCAGAAATAAAAATAAAAAGGCAGAATATTTCAAATTTTTTAGGGTTTGAAATTCCCTTTAATGATTTTGAGAAAGCTCTTGCAAGTTGTGCGAAAGTTTTACAGAGAAATGAAAACGACTATACCATAAAACCATTAAGCCACAGGGGAGACCTCAAAATTGAGCAGGATATAGCAGAAGAGGTTGCAAGAATTTACGGATATGAAAACATTCCCCCTTCCTACCCACAAATCAGACGCATGCCCTATGGAAAGCCTGATACAGTAAAATTCAGAGAAAAAATTATTTATGAGTTTATAAAACACGGATTTAATGAGGTTGTTACCTGTGATATGATTTCAGATGTGAGGGTGAAAGAGTTAAAAAATGTTGTAAGAATTCAAAATCCCCTTTCATCTGACATGAATGTTTTAAGACCGATTTTTTTGCCGTCTCTTCTGGATGTTTTAAGAAGAAATGTCTCACGCGGTTTGAATAATGTCAGGATTTTTGAGTGTGGGAAGGTTTTTAAAAAGAAAGATGAAAGAATTCTGGAAGAGGAACAGATTGCAGGAATTATAACCGGCCAAACAATTCCTTTAAGTCATTACCAGAGAGAAAAGATAGACTTTTTCTATGTTAAGGGAGTTCTGGAAACAATTTTGAAAAACTTTACCCCGTTAGATAGCCAACATCTAACGGGGTTTACTTCAAACACACTTAAATCTGAAATTTTGCACTTCCCATTTTTAAAACTTGCATACAGATTTAAAGGAGAAAGGGTTCTTTTTCTTATAGGTGAAGTTGCTGATGAGGTT
>JAGHAG010000194.1 GCA_021161625.1 Elusimicrobiota bacterium | reverse complement strand
TTTACAGCAAAGTAAAATTTTGCTATTATAAAAACAAAAGGAGGCTTTATGAAAAAGCTTTTAACTCTTGCAATGGTTTTATTTTATGGTTGTGCTCCGGCAGGAAACAAATACTTTCTGAAAGTTGTAAAAAACAAGGACGTAAACTTCACAGCGAACTTAAAAATTGCTGTTATACCTGAAAACTGGGACCCAACAGGCATATCAGGATTTGTCCCAAGAGCCCTTATTACAGAATTTCTGGATATGGGCTTTACTGTTATAGAGCGTTCTCAACTTGAGAAAATCCTTTCAGAGTCAAAACCCAGACAGATAGATATCACAAAAGAAGAAAAACCTCTTCCCCCACCAATGAGAAAGAGCCCTATTCTTGACAGAGACACCATCAAGAAAATAGGACAGAGCCTCGGGGTGGATGCATTGCTTCTGACCTACATAATCCCTGACTATTCAATGAAAACAATCAGCCGTGCTTCAATACGACTTGTGGATGTTGAAACAGCAAGCGTGCTTTTCAGCATAACCCTTATAAATGGTGTGCAGTATGCAAATGTTCGTCCCCTGGAACCTCTTGTAAATGATATTTTCTTAAATATAAAAAGAATTCTGAGCGGCTATTCAAAAATTATTGTTGAGAATGGAAATGAAGTCTGTATCCTTCCAGATAAAGAGAAAAAAGAAATAAGAAAACTCTGGAACAAGGCAATGGATTATTACAATCAGGGGAAATTTGAAAACGCAATTGAAATCTGGAGAAAAATTCTCATTGAATACAATCCAAAGCATGAACCATCTCAAAAAATGATAAGAAATTCAGAGGAACGTTTGAGAAAACTTGAAAAAAGCATTGAGGAGAAAAAAACTCAAAAGCAAAAAGCATCACAGACAGAAAAGAAATAAACCCCATCAATGCCCAAACTCTTTCTTGTTGTAATACCGATTCTTGTAGGCATTTTTTTGGCAAAATTAAAAATAATCTCACAGGAGACAAACAGAAAAATATCTTCAGCAATTGTTTATTTTTTTGCCCCTGTTCTTGTTTTCTATTCAATCTGGCATTTTGAGTTTGAATTTCAGGAAATAAAAAATCTTCTCGGTATTGTCTTAATTTTCTTTTTAATAAATTTTTTTGTTGCAAAAATTATTCTTTCTTTTTTCAAAATCAAAGATAATTTTTATATTCTTCCAGTGGTCATAATCAATACTGCAAATCTTGGCTATCCTGCAAATCTTCTTTTCTGGGGGAAAAAATCCCTGCCTTTTATCGCAACCTTTAATGTGGGAATAACTTTTCTCCTGTGGACATTTGGGATTTATATACTCGCGCAAGAGAAAAACTTTGCTAAACGTTTAAAAAACATATTTAAAATTCCTGTGATTTATGCTTTTCTGTTTGGATTTGTTTTAAAAGGTCATAATCTCCCTCTAATAATCGAAAAAATTATACTTTTTGTATCCTTTTCAGCGATACCTCTTCTTCTCTTTGTGCTTGGGACTGCTCTTTCAAGTTTTGCCTTTAAATTTTCAAAAAAAATTTTTGCAGGAGTTGGTGCAAGATTTCTTGGAGGAATTTTTTCTTTTGTCATTCTTTTCTCTTTATTTGACACATCCCTGCTTTATGTAAAGGTTGCCCTTGTTAATGTTCTTATGCCGTCTGCAGTCATGAATTATGTTCTCACAGTAAAATTTGGCAGAGACAGAGAATACATGCTTGGTGTAATACTCCTTACAACAGTTTTTTACTGGATATTTTTTATTGCAGAATGGCTCTTCTTAAAGGGCGCGTTGTGATATCGCAATTATTGATAAATTCATCCAGATTTTATAATTTAAAGGTGTCTGATATTTATTCGGGGTGTGGCCCAGATGGTTAGGGCACCAGACTGGGGGTCTGGGGGTCAGCGGTTCGAGTCCGCTCACCCCGAAAAAAAAATGTAGTTGCAGCCCCTTGGTCTGCAGCTACATTTCACTATCCTCTATGAACTGTGAACTATTTCAAGCAAAGCAAGTTTTGCAGCTACATCCTCCACCTGCACGCTGGTGGGGGATACATTATTGGACCCGACTATATTATAGTAGTCTGAGCTGGGGGTCTTCTTTTTTCTTTCTCTGCTTGTTTGCTGAGGAAAATTCTATCAGTTCTTTTTTTATGCTTTCAAGAAAGGGGCTTGGTTTTAAATGAAGTTGCTTTCCAAAAATAAACCTTCTTTTTGCATGTGTGAGAAAAAGAAAACTTTTTGCTCTTGTCATTCCAACATAAAGAAGCCGCCTTTCTTCATCTCTGTCTGAGATTTGTCCATCAAATAAAGAATACGGGAGCAAGCCATCCTCACAACCTGATATAAAAACACACTCAAATTCAAGACCTTTTGCTGAATGAAGTGTCATGAGTGCCACCCTTTCAACATCCGGTCTGTATGTATCCGGTCCACTACCCAGAGAAACAAATTTTAGAAACTCGTCAAAATTATCCCCAAAATCCTGTGCGAGTTCAACAAGGTCTTTCATACACTCATCATTTCTATTTCCAGGGAAGAACCTGTCAATAATCAGAGAAATCTTCTCCTTTACAGTTTTATTTTCAGAATTTTTAAGAATTCTCAGGAAAATTCCTTTTTCATTCAACCTTTTCTTTAAAAAGTTGTTTTCAGGATTTCTCAAAAATTTCAGAATATCAATAACTGTTTTTACAGGTTCCTGTTTGAAAAAGGGATAAATATCAATTTTCTGATATGGAATGCTGTGGTCGTTAAATGCCTTTTCAATTGCATTCATCTGCGATTTTATTCTGCAAAGAACCGCAAATTCAGATAAACTTTTCACCTCTGGAATTTCATTTCCCTGGGTTATTGCACTGTCTATGGAAAAAAATCTCAAACCGCCCATCATTTTTTCAATTGTTCTTGCAATAAATTCTGCCTCGCTTCTGTCAGTGGAATTTTCAATGATTTTTATCTTAACCCCTTTTTGAAGTCCTTCAAGAAAACCTTTTTTCACGCCAATAACTCCTTCTGAAGCCCGAAGGATGTTATCACAGCACCTGTAACTTTTCTTTAACCTGTAAATTGAAGCAGAGGGGAAATCACGAACAAATTCTCTGATAAATTTCACATCTGCACCACGCCAGCCATAAATTGCCTGGTCAGGGTCTCCAATTACACAGAGATTTGAATTTTCTTCATGTGCTAACATCTTAATCATCTGATACTGGGCAAAATTAATGTCCTGATATTCGTCAATCAAAATCCACTTGAATCTCTCTCGGTAAGTGGCAAGAATTTGGGGATTTCTAATAAACATTTTTACAGGTTGATATATCAAGTCATCAAGGTCAAAAGCATTTAGTTTTTTTAAAACTTCCTCATATTTCACAAAAATTTTTGCAAGATTCGGGTCATCAATTTCTTCTGCTGATTTTAAATTCTGCTTTATATAAATTATCCCATTAAAAATTTTGCTTAAGTTCTTTCTTTCACATCCAACCTCATGCTGTAAAATCTCACATTTATCCTCTTCATCAATAATAGAAAAATTTTTCTTTCGTCCTACTGTTTCATAATGTTTCTTTAATATCTCAAAGCCAAACGCATGAAATGTGGAAACTAACAATTTTGAAACAATAAACTCATCATTTAACAAAGATCTTAATCTTTCCTTCATTTCATCTGCTGCTTTGTTTGTAAAAGTTAGAGCAACAATGCTTTCAGGATTGATTTTCTTTTCTTTAATGAGGTTTGCAATTCTCAATACAAGAACCCTTGTTTTTCCTGTGCCAGGACCAGCAATGATAATAATGGGCCCTTTAAAATGCTCTACTGCTTTTTTCTGTTCAGGATTTAGTTCCTCTAAGAAACTGTTTTTGTGAAATGTTTTTTCTGATTCATCTTTTCTGCGGGGAAGTTCCTGGTTCTGTAGCAGGGCAAAATCCATTGACTTACGAAGAGTTTTTTTTGTCTTTCTTGCTGTGGGGAAATCCGAGAATAAAAAATTGGAGGATGCTTTTACCTCATCTTCTGCGAAAACTTTAATCTGCCCATATTCTCCATCAAAACCTTCTTTGATGTAAACCTCTCCTTTTCTCATCCTTCTTATTGCTTCAGCAAGAATTTCGGTTCCTATTTTTTTAATTTCCTCAACAGGCAAATCAAGGAGCAGAGCAAATTCTGAACCTGCTTTGTGTATGAGGTGATTATACATTTGAGTAACCTGCTTGGAATTTGGGGAAACTTCCAGAATTTCAGATAAAATTTCCTTCAAAGGTATAAGGGAATAAAATGACTGGGGTTTTTTCATGTTTTTTATGTCAGGTCTGTCCGCAAGTTGAATAACCCTGTTCATAACTCCGATTGTAACCTTTTTCCCGCACACAGGACAGATGCCCCTGTGTTTGAGTGTTTCAGCAGGGCTCCACCTTATTCCACATTTTCTGTGCCCGTCATAATGATACTTGCCTTCCTGTGGAAAAAATTCAACAGTGCCAAGAAAACCCTTTTTTTCTTTTATTGCTTTGATTATTGCAGAATAGCAAAGTTCTGTGTCAAAAAGATTTGCCTCTCTTCCAATTTTTTCTGGTGAATGAGCATCAGAATTAGAAATAAGAGTGTATTTATCCAGAAAACTGCACATCCAGTTCATTGGCGGGTCAGAGGAAAGCCCTGTTTCAACCGCAAAAATGTATTTTGAAAGGTCCTCAAAACACTCCTCAACTGAATCAAATCCAGAATTTGCACCGAGCAACGAAAACCATGGCGTCCAGATGTGGGCAGGAACAAAAAGAATTTTATCCGAGCATTCAAGGCAGATTTCAAGAAGATTTTTTGAATCAAGTCCAAGAATAGGCCTGCCATCTGCAGTGATATTACCTATTTTTGAAAGTTTTTTCTGAATTTTCTCTGCTGTTTCAAAATCAGGTGCAAAAATCAGATTGTGAATTTTACGAACCTTGCCTTTCTTTTTGTAAATACTGCTTATTTCACAGGTAAGAATAAATCTCACAGAAAATTGTCCCTTTTTCTTTTCTTTGAGTTTAAAAAGCCCTTCTTCAGCAGGGATGAGTTTTTCTTTGAGTTCCTGAAGCCATCCAGGATGAGTAAAATCTCCTGTGCCAACAACTTTTATCCCTTTTATTCCTGCCCAGTAATCCAGATTTTTGGGGCTAAGATTCTTACTTGTCGCACGGGAATATGGGGAATGAATGTGAAAATCAGCAATAAATTTCATTTTATTCGCCACTTTGTTCCCTGCGGTGTGTCTTCAAGCAAAATCCCTTTCTGAGAAAGTTCCTCTCTGATTTTATCAGCAAGTTCATAGTTTTTCTCTTTCCTTGCCCTGTCTCTTTCATTAATTTTCTTCAAAATCTCTTCTTCGCTCATTAAAAGAACCTTCTTTTTTCCTTCAAGAGTTAGAAAATTCAAAACCCTGTCTGCATTTAGGATTTTTTCAAAAACAAACTCTGACTTTGTTGAATTGAAAAGTTTTACAAGTTTCAAAAATCTGGAAATTGCAACTGATGTGTTTAAGTCATCTGAAAGAGCATCATAAAAACCTTCAAGCAAATCCTGCGCCTGTTTCTTTATGGCATCTTGTGTCTGTGATACTTGCTTTATTTCAAAAATTCTTGATATTCTTTCTGTCATTCTTTCTGCTTCTTTCAGGGCATCAGGTGAAAAATCAAGAGGGTCCCTGTAATGAGTGCTTAAAAGAAAAAACCTCACAGCACGGGGTGAAAATTTTTCAAAAATTTCTTTTAATGTGAAAAAATTTTTTAAGGACTTGCTCATTTTTTCCTTGTTTATCGTTACAAATCCGTTGTGAAGCCAGAATCTGCAAAACGACACTCCTGTAAGAGCCTCACTCTGTGCAATTTCATTTTCATGATGTGGAAAAATCAAATCTTCCCCACCGCCATGTATGTCAAGAGTGGAACCAATGTATTTCATACTCATAACAGAGCATTCTATATGCCAGCCCGGACGCCCGCACCCCCATGGACTTTTCCAGAAGGGTTCGTTTTCCTTGGATTTTTTCCACAGGGCAAAGTCAAGGAAATGCTCCTTGCCCTCATCAACTTCTACCCTCGCCCCGGGTTTTAACTCCTCAATTTTTTTGCCTGAAAGTTTGCCATAGCCCTTAAACTTTAAAACCCTGAAGTAAACCGAGCCGTTTTTCTCATAAGCAAAACCTTTTTCTATGAGTTTCTTAACTGCATCTATGATTTCAGGGATGTGTTCAGAGACAAGGGGAGAGACATCAGGGTCCTTTACTCCAAGTCTTTTTATGTCTTTTTTATACTCTTTAATAAAAAATTGAGAAACCTCGTAAAAGGGTTTTTTTTGAGAATTGGCTCTTTCAATTATTTTATCATCTATGTCTGTAAAATTCTGGACATATTTTACTTTAAGGTTCTTTTCTTCAAGGAATCTTCTTATGACATCAAAAACCACATAGCACCTTGCATGTCCGAGATGTGTATAGTCATAGGGAGTTATTCCACAGACATACATCCCCACTTTTCCGGATTGTCCTGGCAGAAACGCCTCTTTTTTCCTTGTGAGAGTGTTATAAAAATAAATTTCTTTCATCTTTCGCTCAATCCTTAATCCTGATTTTTAATTTTTCCCATCAATTTCTGTTTGCGAATAACACGAATGATAGCGAATTACACGAATGATAACGAATTTCCCTAATTTCACTTCATTTTTCATTTTTAACTTTTAACTTTTAACTTTTAATTTCCTTTATCACCTCGTCACTTAGTCACTTTTTTAGCAGACCAAGGGTCTCGAGCTACATTTCTTCTTAAATAAATTCCAAATTACAAGCACCAAATATCAAACAAGTTCCAAATTCCAATGACCGAAATCCTAAACTTCCTGTTTTGAACATTTGAATTTGGATATTAGGATTTGTTTGTGACCCCCGCCCTTTTTCAAAAGGGCGGGGCCCAGCCCATCTAGAAATGGGC
>JAGHAG010000116.1 GCA_021161625.1 Elusimicrobiota bacterium | reverse complement strand
TGGAAAAGAAGATGACGCCAACCTATGTAGATAGTTGCCTGTATTTTCTGTGTTAAAACACTACAAAATTTAATCTCTTTTCTTATCTTTTCCATTACTATCTTTTATAAAATTATCACAAAATAAAGCAAGAAGATAGGGGTATCAAAAACAGCGGATGCCAAGAGATGTAAGAGACACAACAATTCCTGCTATCAAAACACCAATAGTTATAAACAAAAAAGAAGGGAGTCTTTTTATGCCAAAAAGAAAGGCAGCAAGTGAACCTGTCCAGGCTCCTGTTGTGGGAAGTGGAATTGCTACAAACAAAATCAGAGCAATATCTCCGTATATCTCGTATTTTCTGTAAAATTTTTTTCTCGTTCTTTCAAAAAGCCAGTTAAAAAACTTCTCAAAAAACTTACTTTTCTTTGAAAGAAAATTTGAAACACTCTCCAGAAAATAAAGCAAAGGCAAAACAGGGATTAAATTTCCAACAAAACTTAAAAAAAACGCCTTGTAAATTGAAAATTTAAATACAAAAAAAGCAACAGGAAGCCCACCTCTTAATTCACTTACAGGAAGTGCAGAAATAATTATTGTGGTAAGTTCTGGGGAAATTTTTTCACTTAAAACTTTCGCAAATTGCGTTATATCCATCTCTTATTTTACATTTTTTACAAACAAAATCCACTTCTGCAAAGCTTCATTCAGTTATATATCTTTTACCTTTCTCACCTATCCACTACAACAGGGACGAGTAACGAGTAACGAGTAATGAGGGAAGAATAATGGTAGGCGCAATCTTTAGATTGCGTGTAAAACGCAGGATAAATCCTGCGGCTACCAATTCGAATTTTCGGGATAATTTTGATAGTTTTTGTTTAATCTGTCCAGTTGGTGCTGGGTCACTTTATTTTCTTGTCTCCATATCACTTTGTTACTCTAACGTTTACTTTTATTGATGGGCTATGAAAAGATTTCTGTGCCATCTGGAAGTAAAAATTTTTACTCCCCTTCTAAAAAGAAAAAGAACAATTCCCAAACTTATCAAGAAAAATCCTGCAAAGAAAATAAGGGTAAACTTTCTTTCCACCGCTCCCCTAAACAAAACCCCTGTAAAATACCACAGCGCAGGATAGGCAAGAACTGCAAGAACAAAAACAATGTAAAAAACCGAGCTTATCATAAAAAGAACCCCTCCGTAGGATGACTCCATTCTGGAAATGTTGGTTGTAGAGTAAACAGGATAACTCAATGCAAAATAAAAAGCTAAAGAAGTTATTGTAAGAGAGGAAATTAGTGTTATAACTGCTGTTATTAAAACAACCTCAAATGAAGCCTTCCAGCAAACACCTGAAAGAATTCCAAGGATAAAACCAGAAACTCCCATATATTTTAAAAAATAATAAAACTTTAACTTTAAAATTTTTTCAGGCAGAATTGGTGATGAAAAAATAATCCACAAACCCCTGCCTTCCAGACAAATGCTTGTAAAAATAAACCTTAAAGCTGTTGCTGAAAGAATCAAACAAACTCCCCCTATGTTTAAAAATGTGAGAAGATTTTTTACAGAAGGAATATCCCACACAGGCGCTCTCCACACACTTACAAGATAAATGGTAATCAAAATTAAAAGTATTGCAACCTGTGAAACCTGCTCTGAATTTCTCAAAAAAAGCACCTTCTCCCGCCACATAAAAATTTTTTCTTTTTTTCCGGGCAATTTTGCCTGATATATTCCAGCGCCTGCGCCTCTGGCATTGATTCTGGTTGTTGTTGAAAGAAAAGTTTTTGAACCAAAGAAAAAACTCAAAGAAAAAAAGAAAAGAAAAAAAAGAAAAAGAACTAAAAAAAGAACAAATGCATCTGAAAAATTTCCCTTTGAAATTTCAATAAAAAGCATTGCGAGCCATCTGAAAGGTGATAGAAGTGTGCCTGAAAATTTTAAATGTGTAAGGTATTCAAGAAAATTTTCAAAAGCATTTGCCTTTAATAAAAACTCAGGCTCAAGGGCTTTCATATAAAAGAAAATCCCGCCAAAAAGAATAGCAAAAATAACAACAGAAAAGTCTCTGATTTTTCTTGTAGGGAATAAAAATGCAAGGATGTTTGAAAGAAACACCCCAATTGAACTCATGGCAAAAATAAAAAACACTAAAGAAATTCCGCAAAAAAGAATTTCAAAAACCCCTATCTCATAAATGCTTCTCCATGCAAAAGCAACCACAATACTCAAAAGAAAAATCATCCAGTCAGCGTAAATAAATGCTTCAAACATTTTGGCAAGAAAAATCTCATCAGAGGAAAGTGGCAAAGGCAGAAGCATTTTAAGTTCGTCAGAAGTATAAATTGTTGCAGTTGCAGAAATTACTGTTGAAAGAACAGCGATTCCGCCTGAAATGAAAATCAGAATTGAAAGGAACCTTATTAAAATCGCCTCTCCAAAAAAAGGAACATTTACAATATATGTGAAAATTCTTTTCAGCCACAAATAAATTCCTGTCATAAATAAAATCCCGAGAAAGGCAAAAATAAAACTTTTGATGGGTCTTGAAGGGGAAGCAAGGGAATTTAGAAAAATTTTTAATTTCAAAGAAAAAACTTTCATTCGTTTTTTTGCGTCTCTTTTAAAAATATCTCTTCAAGGGTTGAGGCGTGTTTCTGTTTTATTTCAGAAATGTTTCCTTCAAGGATAATTTTCCCCTCATCTATTATTAAAACCTTACTCGAAACTTTTTCAGCAAAAGAAACTATGTGCGTGGAAATGAATACAGAACTTTGTTTTTGGGAAAACTCTTTTATAAGGTCTATAACTTTTATGGTTGCTTTTGGGTCAAGCCCCACAAGAGGTTCATCCAGCAAAATCACTTTCGGGTTTATAATCGGTATTGTTAAAAAAAGGAGTTTCTGCCTTATACCGTGTGAATATGTCTCTATAAGAGAATTCCTGTAGTCATAAATGTCAAACTCTTTCATAATCTCACCAATTTTTTCAATCCCAATTTCTGACTTATAAACTTTTTTTATAAACAAAAGAAATTCAAGCCCTGTGAGTTTGCCCCAGAGATATGGCTGTTCTGGAATATAAGCGGTAATTTTTTTTGCCTGATACGGATTTTTCAAAACGTCAATTCCGTTCAGGAAAACTTCGCCCTTATCAGGTAAAAGAATTCCTGCCAGAATGTTTAAAAGGGTTGTTTTTCCCGCGCCATTAGGTCCTAAAATTGAAACAACCTCTGCTGGATGAACTTGGAAACTCACATTGTCAAGAGCGCAGATTTCACCAAAACTGTGTGAAAGCCCTCTTACTTCTATCATTGGAAAATTTTAACTGCATACTCAGGATTAACAGGAATTCCAAAAAGATAAATTCCCAGATGAAGATGTGGACCTTCTGCAATTCCTGTTGAGCCAACCTTTCCAAGAACATCATCTTTTTTCAAAAAATCACCCACCCTACATTTTATTTCATCAAGATGAAGGTAAACGCTTTTTATTCCCCATCCGTGGTCAATTACAACCATATTCCCGTTTGTGGGGGAATTAAAAACAACCAGACAAACTCTTCCATCTGAAACAGGTCTTACAGGAGTGCCTGTTGGAGCAGGAATGTCTATTCCCTTATGCCACCACAGGAGCCTGCCCTCACGGTCAAGGCGTCTATCTCCAAATTTGCCTGTTATTCTGAATTTTTTTAGAGGCAAACTAAAATCTGTAAAAAATTTTTTCTTTGTAAATTTTAAAAGTGTTCTTTTTACTTTTCTTTTTTCTTTTTGTGAATATTTTGGAATTTCCTCAACAGAAAGTCTCAGTTTTTTTGAGGGGAATTTTCTCTTTTTGATGGAAATTTCCTCAACATAGATTTTGTTTTTTCTAAAAGGAATTTTCTCTGTTATTTTTAATTTCTTTTTACCTGAAATCTCAATTCTCACAGGAATATATGAGACCAAATTTTCTCCTTCCTTAAAAAATGGATATACCCTCCCATCAAACTCTGCCACACATTTATGTGAAGATTTTACAATAATTTTCAAAACATTTCCCTGATGTATGTTTTGAGGTACATAAATTTTCTCAAGGCAAAATAAATTTCCAGAAAAAATTATTATTGAAAAGATAATTAAAAGCATGGTCCGATGAAATTCAATCCCGTATTAAATACGGGACAAAATTCAAAATGACAATCCATATTATCAAATCCTAAATTCTAAATCCCAAATCCTAAATCCTAAACAAATCCGAAATCCTAAATTCAAATTTTCAAAACCGTATTTGTCAGGATTAAGGATTAAGCCGTTCGCTTCGCTCACTTTAAGAATTAAGTATTTCATTTTTTCCTTCACTTAATCCTTACCACTGATTTTCGCATTTTCATCCGTAAATCTCCCCCCTAAAAGGGGGAAGAAACAGTAGGGGGTATTTCTTTTTAGCAGACCAAGGGTCTGCAGCTACATATATCCGCCGTAGCTTTAGCGTAGGCGGACTATCCACTGTCCACTTTCCTCTGTCCACTTTTCTACTTGTCATCTTGTCTCCATATCACTTTATCATTTTTTTACAACTTCTGGATGAATAGAAATCAGCCACTCAAAAGCAGAATAATCCCCTTTTCTTCCCCAGAAAGCACGGGAAAAATCATTTACAAAAATGCCCTTTGCTTTGAAAACTTTTTTTGCCTCTCTAATTCTTCTTGCAAATTCCTGAGGGGTGTCTTCTACAAACTGATGAACATTATAGTCAACCTGATTTCCTACTATTAAATTGAACTTATCAACACCGTAATTTTTCCACTGTTTCAAAATTTTCTCAAACTGTTCGCTATCACACTCATAAAGCATAACCGTAAAAAAATCAATTCCCGCATCCTGAAACATGGCAGGGTCCTGTCCGTGCTGGTGTCCCACTGCCCAGGAAAGGACAAAAGCCCAGAGAGGTTTGGAAGTGTTTAAATTTTCTTTTATCTCCACAATAATCTGGGAAACCCTGTGTGCTCTCCACCAGTTCCACAAATCCTCAAGAGCAAAATTTCTTTCTTTGTGAATTTGCCTTGCAAGATAAAGCATCCTTTCTTTTTTTGTTTTCAGGTGTGCGGGAAATATAACATCCATCTCATCTATAAACTCATCAACAAGTTCATATCCCCCCTGCACAGGTCTTATATAATCAAGCCCGAGAAAATCAAGGTTAAAAGAGTCCATTTGCTTTAAAACCTTTATAATATCCCTTATCCTTTTTCTGTCCCCTATTGAAATGCCCCTTGTTTTTTTCATTCTGTCATTTTTGACATCATAGTCAATTGCCCATTTGTAGCCAAGATTTTCATCTCTCTTCCCAACACAAAAATAACAAACAACCCATGCACCTATGCGGAATTTCCTTTTTTTTGTCTCATCCACGATTTTTCCAAGAAATTTTAAATTGTTTTCTATCCATGGAAAATCAAAAGGCAAAGACCTCCCAAAATATGCTGTCTGCCCTGCAAGATAGAGCAATGTATCCATCTTTAAAATTTTAAGCCACTCATATATTCCCTTCCAATCGGTTTTTTTGCCGTCAGGAAGAGGAATTCTTACCTTTTGCATGGGCTTTGTGTTTTCCCAGTTTATCGCATTAAGGGGAAACTTAACTTCTTTTGGAATTCTTCTTTTTATATAAAAAAATCTGGGAAGAAACTTTTCCCTCTCTTTTTGAGAAGGATGCCATACAACCGCTTTATAAATACCTGAGGGAGCATTCCACGGAATCGGAAACTTTGCAACTGAAATACCATCTTTAATTTTGAAATCATACCACTTTCTTCTGCCAATCCCATTGACAATTTTCCCATCTTTAAAAATAAAAAGTTTGTGCTGGGGAGTAAGTTTTTCTTTTACTTTAAATTTAGCAAGATGCCAGTGGTAATAAAAATCTCTGTCCGAAAGTAAGGATGTTCTTTTAGATAAAGTATAGACATAAAAAATTAAAAACAAAAAAAAAGGAATTGTGAATAAAATTTTATTTTTCATAAATCAAAGTAACAGGACCAAAATTAAAAATTGCCACCTCCTGCATGGCACCAAACCACCCTGATTTGAATTCTGTGTGTTTTTTGAGTTCCTCAAGAAATTTTTCATAAAGAGATTTTGCTTCGTTAAAATTTTTCGCCTCACCAAAATCCGGTCTTCTTCCTTTTTTTATGTTCCCGTATAGCGTAAATTCAGGAACAACTAAAATTTCAAAATTCCCTTCCTTTACAGAAATTGAAAAATCTCCTTTTTCTCCTTCTTCTGGAAAAATTCTTAACCCAAGAATTCTGTCAACAGCACGCGCAATAACAGTTTCACTGTCATCTTTTGAAAACCCGACAAAAACAACCACGCCTTTTTGAATTTCCCTTGATTGCCCTGAAGATAAATTTTTCACCCATGCCTTTGATACTCTTTGAATTACAAGTTTCATCTTGTGTATTTTTTTGCAAGTTCAACTGCTTCCTGAGGTGTTTTTGCTTTTATAAGCCCTCTTATGTTCCAGGTTTGTTCCAGAGAGATGACTTTTTTGTCAATGGAAAGAGCAAGTCCTATCTCTGAAAGTGTTCCATATTTGCCATCCACTGCAATAATAACATCCGCAGTTCTTACGATTATTGCATTTCTTGCGTGAGACATTGCGGTTGTAATTGGAATTTTCACAAATGGATTTGCCTCATTGCGGTCCTTTCCAGGAAGAATTCCAACTGTAAGCCCTCCTTTTGAATAAGCCCCTTCGCAAACCGATTTCATAACCCCGCCTAAGCCCCCACAGACAACAACAAAACCTTCTTCAGCAAGAAGTTCACCAAGACGCCTTGCAACAGCATAAACTTTTCTGCTGCAGGAAGAGCCCCCAATAACACCAACAATTTTTATTTCTGACATTTTTTCATCCTTTTAGTTGATAAGTCCCCCCTCTCAATCTCCCCCCTAAAAGGGGGGAGAAACAGTAGGGGAATTCTCCCCTTTTCCATTTTTCCACTTATCATCTTGTCACCTTATCACTTTATTCCCTTGTCACCTTGTCACTTTTCTTGGCAAAGCAAGCTTTGTAACTACATTTTTGGCGACTTACGTCGCCCGCTACATTTCCGACTTCTGACTTCCGTTTTCTGGATTCCTGCTTTCGCAGGAATGACATACAGGGCAGGAATGACATTTTCCCTTTCCCCTTTCCTCTATCCACTTTCCTCTTTCGACTCCGAATAATAATTTGCCCGCTACAATTTTACATTTTTCATTTTGCATTTTAAATTTTTATATTACACGCCCTCGGTAGGAATCGAACCTACATCTGAGGCTCCGGAGGCCTCTGTCTTATCCATTAAACGACGAGGGCCTGAGAAATTGCCTCAAGAAAAACCCCTTCAATATCCTGTTTATTGAAATCTTCCTCTCTCCCACCGCCTCGGGCAAATTTCTCATTCCCGCCTGCTTTTGTAGAACTTAAATTAGCAAAAATCTTCGCAAGACGCCCTGCATGAAGTTTTTCCCTATAATTTGCAGGAACTTTTATAGCATAAGAGACCTTCCCTTCCTTCCTCTGATAGACAAAAACAACTGCCTTTGAAAAATCTGAAACCCTATCACTCCATATTCCTATATCGCCTTCTGTGACTTCAAGAACAACAAATTTAATTCCTTTTATTTCTTTTATCTTTTTGTTGACCTCGTTTTTTGAAAAACTGACATCTGTTTTTTTTGATTTTGCTTCCTCTAAAAGTTTCTCAATTCTTTTTTCGATGCCAGAAATGTTTGTCTTCAATCTCTCAGAAATTCTCCCAAGAGTTGCTTCAATTCCACTCATAAATTCTAAAACACCAAACCCTGTTATGGCCTCTATTCTTCTTACACCCTGTGCAAGGGCTTTTTGAGAGATTATCTTTATAAGCCCAATTTCACCTGTGCTTCTGACATGACATCCTCCACAGAATTCAGCACTTATTGCTTTCTGCGGATTTTTTGAGCCAATTGAGACAATTCTTACAATATCCCCGTATTTTTCTTCAAAAAAATGCAGGGCAGGAAACTTTTTTGCTTCCTCAAAAGAATACTCTTCTTTGTAAACAGGTAAATTTCTTAAAACAACCTCATTTACAATTCTATGAACTTCGTTTAATTCTTCTGGAGTTATCTTACGGGAAATTGTAAAGTCAAATCTTAAATAATCCGGTGAGACAAGACTTCCTGCCTGCTGGACCTCCTCTCCAATAACCTTTCTTAAAGCCATCTGTATAATATGGGTTGCTGTGTGGTTTCTTTCAATTGCCCTGCGCCTCTCTTCATCCACCTTTAATAAAACTTTGTCGCCTGCTTTTAAATTTCCCTCATTGACTTTTACTTTATGAAAAATTGTATCACCAATTTTAAAAACATCCTGAACTTCTGCTTTAACTTCCGTCCCTTCAATCAAACCTGTGTCTGCAACCTCTCCACCCTGTGTGGGATAAAAAGGGGTTTTTTTGAATACAACAAAACCCTCTTCTCCCTGATTTAGGGAATCTATCTTCTCATTTTCTGAAAGCAAATACAAAACTTCTTCTTCCACTTTGAGGTTTTCATATCCTATAAATTCCGTTTCCCCTGCTTTGGATGATACAGATTTTAAAAAAGGGTTTTCAAAACCGCCTGAACCTGTCCAGCTTTTCTTTGAAATTTCCTTTTCTTTTTCCAGAATCTCCTCAAACTTCTCTCTGTCCACTGAAAGCCCTTGAGATGTTGCAATTTCTTCAATCAGTTCAATCGGAAGTCCATAGGTTGTGTAAAGTTGAAAACAGGTCTCACCTGAAATTTTTTTGCTTTTTTCATTTTTTCCAAATTCTTTTTCAAAAATTCTTAAACTTTCAGACAGGGTGTCCTCAAATTTTTTGACTTCACCGTCCAGAACAATTGCGCATCTGGAAGCATTTTCCTTTACCTCAGGATACACAGAGGCAAAAATGTCAATAACCTTATTCATTAACTTCTTTAATTCTACTTTTAAACCTATTTTTCTTGCCGAAACACAAGTCCTTCTTATAAGGCGTCTTAAAACATAACCTCTTGCTGTATTTGACGGGATAAGCCCCTCTGACAGAAGAAAAGTTATTGCTCTTATGTGGTCTGCAATTCTCCTTGCATGAGAAACATCTTTGCTGGATGAATTGTTTAAAACCTCATCCACAAGAGGTTTTAAAACTTCTGTTTCAAATGCTGATTTTTTCCCATTTACAAGGGCAAGAAGCCTTTCAAAACCCATTCCTGTGTCTATGTTTTTTTGCGAAAGAGGTTTTAATGTGCCATTTGCTTGAAGGTCAAATTCTGTAAAAACAAGGTTCCACACTTCAAGCCATCTGTCACAATCACAGCCAACAAAACATTCTTTTTTTCCGCAGCTGACTTCTTCTCCGAGATCATAAATTATTTCAGAACAATAACCACATGGACCTGTTTCCCCCATTTTCCAGAAATTGTCTTCATCACCCAGAAAAACAATTTTTTTCTCTGGAACAAATTTTTCCCATAACGTTGCTGCTTCCTTGTCATTTTTGTGAACTGTTACATAAAGGTGAGATGTAGGGAGGCCCAACTTTTCAACAAGAAATTCCCACGCAAGCTCTATTGCCTCTTTTTTGAAATATCCGCCTGCTGAAAAATTTCCAAGCATTTCAAAAAAAGTAAGGTGCCTCAGTGTTTGTCCAACTCTGTCTATGTCGGATGTTCTTAAACACTTCTGGACAGAAGCAGCATAAGGGGGCTGCATTTTTGTAATACCCAGAAACATATCCTTGAATTGCACCATGCCTGCTGTTGTAAAAAGAAGTGAAGGGTCTTCAGGAATAAGAGGAATTGAAGGGTAAATTTTATGACCCTTTTCCTTGAAAAAATCAAGAAAAAATTTTCTTAATTCTATGTGGTTCATATAAACAACCTCACAATTTTTTATCAGATTTATTCAGTTCTGATTTGAGAATTTTTATTTTTTCTTCAACTTCGTATGGAATGTCCAACCCTTGAGATTTTAACTTCTCAAATGAAAGAAGAGCCCGCCTTCTAACATGTGCAGAGGAATCATTCAAAAGAGGGGCAAGAATTCCAACACACTCCTTTGTGCCAAGTTCTCCACAAACCCATGCAGCAGACATTCTGAACCACATGTCATCCTTCGCAGCCATATCCTTTAGAATTTCCATTGCCCTTCTCCTGTTATAAGGAAAAAGTGCCTTGCAGGCATTTGCAACAACACGATTGTTTTCATCATGAAGATATGGCTCCAGCATATCTTCAAGCACAGCAGAATTTTTAAACATTTCTGCAATCAGTTCCACTGAATCTGCTCTTATTCTTGCTCTGTCGTCAACACCTGTAATTCCTGCACGGGCGGCTTGGGGCGGAAGTTCTATATTACGGGAAGATGCCCCTCTGGTGAGTCGCTCAATCAAATGCATAATTTCTGCATTCTGAAGTTTCATCATCTCTGTTTCCTCTGGAATTTTTCTAAGTTCCTCTAAAATTTCTTTCTGGTTTTGCAAAATTGTTTGATATTCTGCCTTGCTTCCGAGCGTCTGAACAATCTGAGAAATTCTTCTTTCCTCATCCAGTAATTTTTCATCTTTTCTTTTTGTAAAAGCTAAGGCTACAAAATATGTTAAGACAACAAGCCCCAGCAAATTCAATATGGAAATAACCAAAACGGTCTTTGGCCATTCAACCCGAACCTTTCCCTCAATCTTTTTGACTTTTTTCCCTTTTGTGGGTTTTGCCTTTTCTGCTTTTACCGCTTTTTTCTTTGCTTTCTTTTTAGATTTTTTTGTGGGTGTAACTATTTTTTTTGTCTTACCTTTTTTTAGTGTTTGATTTGTTTTTTTTGTTGTTTTTAATTTTTTTAAAAGTCGCTCCTTGATTTGGCTTGTCTGGGATGTTCTCTTTATCCTTTCTGCCTCATTTATAAAGTTAAGTGCCCCCCTAAAATCTTTCCTTTTTTCATAAAGAAGTGCCATTTTTACAAGAATTTTATGATGCAGGTCACAAACCTTTTTGTCAGCAGGATTTTTTTTGAAAAGCATTTTTGAATCTTTATACGCACTTTCATATTTTCCTGTAAGATAATTTTCAAGAGCTCCTCCAAACATTTTCGGGTCAACTTCTGCAAAAAGAAGACCTGAAAGAAAAATTACTAAAAAAATCCTTCTCATTCTGTCCCCTCTGGCGTCTCCATCTGCCCCATATCATAGCCAAGAATTTTTAAAACTTCATCCAGACGATTAAAAAATCCCCAGACCTCCTGATGAAGGGGTTTTATTTTTATCGCTTTCAAAAGATAATTTCTCGTTGGAATAAACTTCCCTTCATCAAGTGAAATCTGCGCCATAATCATATTTTTTAAAAAAAGAACATCCAGATTGTCTGGATGGCTTCTTTCTAATTGCTCTACCACAGCAAGCGCTTTCTTATAATCTTTACTGTAATATATATTCCAGACCTTATCAAGTTCTGGTTTTATATTTTCTTCTGAGACAAGCAAACTTTTTTCCCTCTGGGGGTTTAGAATTTCAGCAAAGGCAATAAACTGTCCACCCCTTTGATTCTGGGCTGACTTTATCAGGTCTCTTCCTTTTGTTGCCATTTTTTGAGCATACGCAATAACCCTTGCTGAATCATAATACCTTGCCTTCTTTACATACTTTTTTGCTTTACGAATTTTACCAGCAAAATAAAATTCCTGTGCCTTTTTAAGATACTTATCACACAAAATTGTTGAAACATCTTCAAATAGTTTTTTTGCTTTTTTATTTTCCGGGTCATATTTTAATGCTTTTTTAAGAAGTTTATGGCATTTTTCAAATTTCTTCTCCCTGAAAAGTTCTTCTGCTTTTACATAATAATTGATGGCTCTTTCCCTGTCTCTTTGTGTAATTTCCTCTTTTTTTTCAAGAAGTGTTTGTTTACTTATTTTTTTCAGCAAAACTTTTTTTAACCTTCTTGCATCTGAATTTGAAGGATCTAGTTTTAATGCTTCATTTACAAGAACAATCGCTTTTACCGGATTTGTCTTCAGGGTCTGTGCTTCTTTTAATTTTTCAAGTGCAAGTTTTTTCTTCTCATCAATTATGCTTTTATAAATTTCTTTAAAAAATGAGCTCTTCAAAAAGGCATTCATTTTTCTTGCTTCTGAATTTGAGGGGTCTGCAAAAAGAATAAAAGAAACAATTTGAGAACACTTAACAATTTCCTGCTTTGAAAGTAAATCTTTTGCTTTAATGAAAAGTTCATCTATATATTTTTCAAATGCTTCAATTGAAGTGGTTCTCCCCTCAAGAATTTTCCTTTTTGCTAAGTCCAATTCACCGTGTTCAAAATAAATTCTTGCTGCTTCAAAAACTCTCTTTGCTTCATCATCTTTTATCTGATAGTAAAGCTCTTTTACCTGCGGGTCTTTTGCATATTTTTTCAAAAGTTTTTCCACAATTCGCATTGAACCAGGGTAGTCCCCATCTTCCCATAATTTAACCGCTTCTTTTATAAGTTTTGATTTTTTTTCCTCTTCCTGTTGTGCAGAAACGCCAAAAGCAAAAAATAGTATCAAAAAAAATATCTTCGCCTTACTCTTCATACTGTGAAATTATCTGCATGAGATGAGAAATCTCCTTTTCCAGTTCCTCTATTTCTTTTTGTGCCTCTGCCATCTTTTGCTCTAATTTTTGGTGAAATTGCTTTTCCATCTCCTCTTTCTGTGCATTAAGTTCTTTTTTGAGTTTTTCCTGAAACTCCTTTTCTTTTTGCTGAAGTTCCACTCTCTTTTGCAATCTTTCCTTTTCAATCTGGTCTTTTAATTGCTGAATTTCTTTTTCCCTCTGTGCCTTTTCTGCCATTAGTGAGTCAAGTTTATTTTTAAGAGAATTCAAACTTGCTTTTAAGTTATCAACCTCAATTTCCTTGCTTTTTAAGTTTTGCCTCAATTTTAGAATAACCCTGTTTACATCTTCCATAATCCTTTCTTTAATCACAGGTTTTAAAAATGTTTTTTTTGAAAGTTCGTTCTTCAAAATACGGTTTTCCTCCATAAGTTGCTCGATTTTTTTGTCCTTTTGCTCCAGAATTTCCTTCCATTTTTTTAAATTTTCTTCTATTGATCTGGTTACATCAAAATTTTTTTCATCATTCATTTCTTACTTGCCTCCCCCACATAAATTCTGCATCTGTTTTTTCTATAAAAACTTTAGCAATTCCACAACTTTCTGGGTATCCTTTAAATTTGACTTTGAGATAATTTTGGGAAGTTCCTGTATAAAATCCGTTCTTTTTTTCTTCAACCACAACATCCAGAATTTTATTAACAAATTTTTGCTTATACTTTCTGGTCACCCGGTCTATAACCTTTTTTAAAATGTTTCTTCTTTTCTTTAAAACATCCGGTGGTATTGTGTTAAAAAGTCCTGCAAGAGTTTTTGGTCGTGGAGAAAATGGGAATATATGAACCCTTGCAAATTCAATCTTTTCTATAAAATCAACTGTTTTTTTGAAGTCAGCATCAGTTTCAAACGGAAAGCCATATATTACATCTGTTGTTATTGCTGGCTGGGTAAAAAATTCTCTAAACCAGGCAACCGTTTCCTCAAAAATTTCCCTTGTGTAATTTCTCTTCATTAATTTTAAAATACGGTTACTTGCACTCTGCAACGAAATGTGGAAATGGGGACAGATATTTTTTATTTGAGAAATTCTCCTTACAAAATCTTTTTCAAAAGGCAATGAAAGAGAGGTTAATCTGATTCTTGCAGGAGTTTGACGGGATATTTCTTCAAGGAGTTTTAAAAGGTCATAATTTTCAAAGCTGTATTTCATTATATTTGTCCCGTTTATCACAATTTCTGAAATTTTAAATTTTTCTTTTGCCATATGCAATTGTTGAAAAATTCGCTGTGGAGAAAAACTTACAGGCTTTCCTCTTACATAGGGCACAATACAGAATGAACAAAAACTGGAACATCCGTTTTGGATTTTTAAAAAGTATCGGGGACCTGTGCCTGAAAAGACAATCTCATCTTCAACCCCGTTAGATAAACTTCTGTATCTAACGGGGCAGGCTTCAACCCCCTGTTCTTTTAATGTTTCTTTTAACTGGGGCGTGAGACAGCCAAAAACAATAACTCTCTTTGAAATTTGCTTTAATTTCTGTGCTTCCTTTAAAACCTTCTTTTCGCTGGTTCTTGTGACAACACAGGAATTAATAAAGCACACATCCGGGTTTTCACAGGAAATCTGCCATCCCCTGTTTAAAAGAAAATTTTTTAAAGAATTGGAGTCGGATTGATTTGTCTTACAACCAAATGTCTTTAAAAAAAATTTCTTCATCTGACAACTCTCAGAAGTTTCTTTATCTCATCATTATCAGGGAATTTTTCCAGAGCAGTTTCAAGAACCTCCTGTGCCTTCTGTTTTTCTCCTCTCATTATATACACTTTTGCAAGATTTGTTCTAAAATTCAACTCCTGTGGGAAAAATTTTATAAGTTTTTCATAAATTTCTATTGCCTCATCAAACTTTTTGAGTTCAATCAGACAATTTGCAAGAAAAAAAGTTGCCTCAACATCGCCTGGATTATACTGAACAATTCCCCTGTAAATCTGTTCTGCCCTTTTCCATCTTTTTAAATTAACAAAATATTTTGCTTCTTTTTTCATCTTCTCAATCGGAACATTCATTCTATTAAGAGCAATAATGATGTTTTTTCTTGCAGGTTCATATGATGGGTCAACTTCAAGAGATTTTTTATAACTTTCATAACTTCTTTCTACATCTCCTTTTAACAGATACAGATACCCAAGATTATTGAGTACATCTTTTGAATCTGGCTTCAGAGTTAAGGATTTGCGGTAATATTTTTCTGCAAGTTCAAAATTCTTTTTAGACCTTATGTAAAAATTCCCAAGAGCAAGAAAATATTCATAAGAAACAGGATTTATTTTCACTGCCATTAAAAAGTTTTTTTCTGCATTTTCAAAATCTTCTGCTTTCTCATAGGAAACAGCAAGGTTGAAATAAATCTCATCATAACCATGATTTGCTTTGAGCGCCTGTTTGTAAGCCCATATTGCTTTTTTTACCTTATTTAATCTCATATAGCAATTGCCGAGTTCATAATTGTTGTCAGTATTGTATTTGTAATACTTCCATGACTTTAAACAATTGTCTGCTGCTTCTTTTATCAACCCCCTTCTGGATAATGTAAATCCCTTAAAATAATAAATCTCGCCAAGAAAATATCTGATCTGCCCAACAACAAGAATGATCCCTATAAAAATTAAAATTGCTTTTGCAAGCATATCCAGATTTGACCTTTTAAAAACTCTTCCTTTTCCTTCATCAATAAAAGAAACTGAAATACCGCAGGCAATCCAGAAAGCACATGCAGGCATTGGAAAATTAAATGTGACATTTAATAAATTGTCAGCAAAAAAACCCAAAACCGCGGTAAAGGAAGCTAAAAAAAGCAGGTTTTCTGCTTTGAAAACTTTTTTAATGCTCCTTTTTAAAAAAACAAACCATATCCAGCAGTAAAGTAAAAAACCCAAAATCCCCAGCTGGGAAATTTGCTCAAATATTTCATTGTGAGCATTATTCGCATGGGTTCGCAAATATGAAAGTTCTGGCTTTTTTTGCAGTATCTCTCCCTGTTTAAATGGATACTTTAATTCAAAACTTCCCCAGCCATGTCCAAGAATTGGTGATTCTTTAAACATTTTCAAAGCACATCCCCATATTAAAAGTCGCTGCGTAATAGAGGACATTTCTGCTTTGTTCTGAACTTTCGTTATCCCTAAAATTCTTCTGATAACTGTGGGATGGTCCTTTAAATATGCCATTTTTGGAAAAATGTAGGTCGTAAACAAAATTGCTACAACAAAAATTATAACTTTTTTTATTTCTACTTTTCTGAAAGAAAAAATAAAAAAAGCAGAATTGCACCAAAAAGCCCTCCCCATGAACTTCTTGTCTGTGTTATCAGAAGAGCAAAGTAATTTACAAGAATTAAAAAAAGAAAAATAGAGGATTGCAAAAAAATGGAATTAAAAGTATTATTGATACCAGAAGATAACTTGAAAGAAAGTTCGGATTTCCAAAAGTTGAAACACTTCTTGAACCATAATGATGTAAATTCCGGGGCCAGATGAATTCATGACCCGTGTATTGTAAAATGGCATACAATGAGGATATGGTGGCTGTCAGAAAAAATGTATAAAGAAGAAGTTTCCTTGTTTTCTCAGAATACTTTGCCATTGTATAAGAAATAAAAAACGGTAAAAGCGAATTAAAAACATAAAACATAATTCTTTTACCCCAGAACACAAGATAGGGGGTGCGGTTCTGCCAGTAAAAAACAAGTGAAACAATAATTGAAAGTGTTATAAAAATTCCATAAACAAAAAGAGGAATATTTAAAAATGTTTTGAAAAACACAAAGCCATTTTTTTTAGAAAAAAGGATCAAAAAAAACGAAATAAAAATAAAAGTTCTGAAAACTATATTCTGAATCACATAGGGATTTCTTGTAAGATTGGTAAAAAAAATTAAAGGTGAAAAAAATATTGCAGCAAGGAAAAACCAGAAACCAAGTTTTAAAGAAGTTACAGTTTCTTTAGAAAATTCTGGACTTTTTTGTTTTCCGGGTTTCTTTTTAGAAGTTCCTCGCATATTTTCCTTGCCTCATTCTTTCTTCCTGTTTCTTTATAAAACCCTGCAAGCAAAAGATAAATTTCAGGATTATGAGAAATTTGAGCTGCCTTTTTGTAATATTCTTGAGCTAATGCATATTTCTTCCCAATAAAATAAACATTTGCAAGGTTTGTATATGCTTCAATAAATGGTTTTTGCCTTTTAACCTCTGAAAGATGTATTGCCAGTTTAAAATTTTCCTCTGCTTCCCTTAAATTGCCCTTACGCACATAACAATATCCTATCCTGAATGGAGAAAGGGGGAAAATGGGGTCTATATCCCTTGCAGAATTGAACTTCTCAATTGCTTTATCAAAAGCATTTAATTTTGTATAAACAACCCCCATCTGATAATGTGTCTGAACATAATTTGGTGCAATTTTTAATACTGTATTGTATTTATCAATTGCTCTTTCAGGGTCGCCTCTCTTTTTTGTTTTTGGAAAATCTTTATCCCAGATTTCATGCCATTGTGGTTTAAGGTTCCATCTGTCATTATAAACATTGCCCATAAAATAATGAGCCATTATAAATCTTGGCCAGTTTGTTATAACCTTATTATAATGAAAAAGTGCCCTCTCCCATTTTGCCTGTTTTGAATATGCAATTGCAATGTTGTGATTTACATCTGCAACAAAAAATCTCCTGAAGTACAGGGTAAAATATATCATACCCAGAACCGTTAAAAACTCCAGAACAATTTTTGAAAAATCTCCAAACTTCATTTTGACCCATTTTTTTCCTGTCACAGGATAAGCAAGTGCCCCTATAAGTCCAAGCATAATCCAGAAAAGATGTCCGGATGAGACAAATCGCATATGAACGCTCATAAATGCCTGCAGAAACATTCCTGCAATTCCTGAAAGCCAGCCTATTATTAAATAAATTCTGTCTTTAATCTCACCACCGCTTGAGGATACCCTCTCAAGTTTTGAAATTTTTCCAATTCCTGAATAAAAAACAAGAAAAATTATAAGAAGATAAATCCCAACACCAATAAAACCTTCGTCATAAAAAACTTCAAGTTGTTCGCAGTGAAAGTGGTCTGTTTCTGTGTTGTGTTTTCCCTCTATAAAAAAAATTTCAGGGGGTCTGTACATGGGATAAACTGCTTTAAAAGAGCCAATTCCTGTGCCCACAACAGGATGCCGTTTAAGCATTTCCATGCCACCCATCCATGTGAAAATTCTGAATCTGTAGGATGTGGGATTTCCAAGCAAAAGAATCAGAACAACAAGAAGAACCACAAAAAGAGGGGTTGAATAAAGTATAATTTTTGTTACTTTTTTTCTGTCAAAAACTCCTCCAAAAATTGCAATCAAAACCATACAGGAAAAGGTGGCTCCTGCAAGCCCAAGAACAGCACCTTTGCTTCCAGTCCACCAGACATTAAGAGCCGTAATTATATACAGACCTAAAAACAAAATATTTCTTGTCTTTACCAGATAGGCAATTATTATGCCTGAAACCCCTGCAAGCCATGCACCAAAAAAATTGGGATTTCCAAAAGTGGAAAAGTGCCTTTCTCCAAAAGCCCCCTTCCATGCATAGGGGTCAAGACCAAGTTTCTGTATAATCCCGTAAAATGTCACAACAAGGGTTGTAAGAAAAATGGAATAAGTGAAAAATTTTACATTTTTTATTTTTCTAAATTCAAAAAAAGCAACCAGAAAAAGACCTGTATATATACACCTTCTCCAGAACTCATCAAAGGATGCCCATATTTTGAACGGAGAATTCAAATAAGAAAAAAATCCCCATATCAAAAATGCTATAACAGGCAAAACATATAAAACTGCCTCTCGTGAGAGACGAATTCCAGTTTCCAGAAACTTTATTATTAAAAGCCCTGTTAAAATTACACCTCCAATTTGAACAAAAGTAATTTTGATTGTTGCAGAATCATAAGTTTTAAGGTAAAATCCAACAGCCGTTAAAAAACAAAGAGCAGATGTTAAAAAAACAATTAAGTTATTTAAGGGCTCTGCAAATGAGGATACTTTTTTTATTTCTTTATTCATTCTTAAATTTTAACCTGAATTATTCACACCACCTTCATTTATCATCATTATATCAAATGCAAAGTGCAAGTGTGAATAATTCACCCTTCGGGCCGCCCCCGATTTTATCGGGGGCGGGGTTAACCCCGCCCTTTCTTACCAAAATTTTTGTAGATATCGTTATATTTTTATATTTTGCTTCGGTTTTATGCAAAACCATATTTTTGTTTATCAGAAAGGGCGGCCCCCGATTTTATCGGGGGTGCATTAATAATGC
>JAGHAG010000052.1 GCA_021161625.1 Elusimicrobiota bacterium | reverse complement strand
TCCACTTTTTTTCTTATCACTTTATTTTCTTGTCTCCATATCACTTTATCATTTTTTTTCGAATCTGAAGGGGTTTATCAGGTCTAACATCCTCAGGTATAGCACCCCTGAAGGTTCGGCTACTATTTTTTATTTTTATTCTGCTTATAATTTGAAAATAGAGAAAAATTTTATAATATAAAAAATGCGAAAACTGGGAATTATCGGAGCAGGGCTGATAGGAGCATCTATCGGCAGGTTTTACAGAAAAAAATGTCATGTTCTTTGCATAGGAAGAAATACAAAAAAACTTCTCTTTGCAAAAAAACTGGGTTGCTGTGATGAGTTTTCAACTGATTTAAAAAGAGTTTCTGAATGCGACTTTGTTGTCATTGCAACACCTGTTGATACAATTGTTCCCATTGCAAAAAGAGTTATTCCATATATGAAAAAAAACACAATTCTCATAGATGTGGGGTCAGTGAAAGGTGAAATCTGTAAAAAAATAACACCATTTGCGAGAAAATATGGGGTAAACTTCGTTGGGTGTCATCCCATGGCAGGAAGTGAAAAAAGCGGGGCAAAATTCAGCCGCGAAGATTTATTCAAAGGCACCACAACAATTATAACGCCTGAGAAAAAAACAAAAAAAGATGTGATTTTAAAGGTTAAAAATTTCTGGGAAAAACTAGGTGCAAAATGTGTTTTTGAAAATCCTCAAAAGCATGATATGATACTTGCTTTTACAAGTCATCTTCCCCATCTGATTTCATATTCCTATTCACAAGCTTTTTTAAAAAAATTTGGTAAAGACAGAAATGTAAGGAATTTTACTGCTGGAAGTTTTACTGATATGACCCGTGTTTCAAAAAGCAGTCCTGATGTATGGAGTGCGATTTTTAAGATGAATAAGAATAACCTTGATAAAGTTTTAAGCGACTTTCAAGAACAAATTGCAAAAATTTCAAAAGAAAAGTCACCTGAATTAAAAAATACATTGAAAAAAATCAGAAATGAAATTGAAAAATTTTAAAGTAAACCCAGTTAGAAAAATTGGTGGAGTTGTTTTTATTCCTTCTGATAAATCAATTTCCCACAGGGCTTTAATTCTTTCCTCAATATCCCGAGGGACATCCAGAATTTTTAATCTTCTTGAAAGTGAGGATGTCTTCTCAACCCTGAACGCTTTAAGAAATCTGGGAATAGAAATAAAAAAGCAAAAAAATTTTTATATTGTAAAGGGTGGAAGTTTAAAAAAGCCAGAAGGAAAAATTTTCTGTGGCAATTCAGGGACAACGATGAGGCTTTTGTCAGGACTTATTTCAGGGCATCCGATAAAGGCAACTCTTACAGGGGATATGTCTCTATCTAAAAGACCCATGAAAAGAATCATAGAACCTATTTCACTTATGGGTGCAAAAATAAAAAGCAAAAAAGGATTTCCCCCTCTTGAAATTCAGGGTTCTTCAAATCTAAAGGGCATTTCCTACAAAATGCCGGTTGCATCAGCACAGGTAAAAAGCGCAATTCTTCTTGCAGGATTAAATGCAAAAGGCACTACAAAAATTTTTGAAAAAATACCTTCCAGAAATCACACAGAAATTATGCTTAAAAATTTCTGCGCAGATATAAAAATAAAAAATGGCTGGATAGTTTTAAAGCCCTCAAAACTGAAAGCACAAAATGTCATGGTTCCAGGAGATATTTCCTCAGCATGTTTTTTTATTACAGCAGGAGTTCTTCTTGGAAAAATAAAAATAAAGCAGGTTGGCATAAACAGAACAAGAACAGGATTTGTTGATGCAATAAGGAAAATGGGAGCAAAAGTAAAATTTGTAAACAAACATCTTCTAAGCGGAGAACCTGTTGCAGACATTCTCGTTGAAAAAAGTAAACTTAAAGCGAGAAATTTCAGCAAGAAGGACATCCCTTCAATGATAGATGAAATTCCTCTTCTCGCATTGATTGCAACACAGTCAGAAGGGGTAACAAAAATCACAGGCGCTCAGGAATTAAGAGTGAAGGAAAGCGACAGGATAAGGGCAACTTATGAAGGATTAAGAAAGATGGGAGCAAAAATAGAGGAATTAAAAGATGGATTTATAATAAAAGGTCCTCAAAAGTTGAAGGGGACTTCAGTTCAAGGCTTTTCTGACCACAGAATTGTAATGATGCTTTATATAGCAGGTCTTATTGCAGAAGGAAGAACAACAATTGATGATATTTCATCGGTAAAAATTTCTTTTCCAGATTTTTTTAAAATAGCCAAAAAAATAGTAAGGAGAGATTGAATGATAATTACAATTGACGGACCAGCAGGTGCGGGCAAAAGCACAATCGCAAAACTTGTTGCCAGAAAACTTCAATTTACATATATAGACACAGGAGCAATGTATAGAGCGATAACTTACAAGGTTTTAAAAAACAATTGCAGTTTGACAGATAAAGAAAGGATTATAGAACTTGCAAAAGGAACAAAAATAGAGTTCAAAGAAGGAAAAATTTTTCTTGATGGAGAGGATGTTTCGCAGAATATAAGAACCCGGGAGGTTACAAACAATACTTCAGTAATTGCGGCAATTCCAGAAGTAAGAGAAATTCTGAGAAATATCCAGAGAGAATACGCAAGGGACAACAACATCGTTATGGAAGGGAGGGACATTGGAACTGTTGTCTTTCCTGAGGCACAACACAAATTTTATCTTGACGCAAGTTTGACTGAAAGAGCAAAGAGAAGGTTTCTTGAGTTAAAAAACAAAGGAGTTAAAACAACACTTGATGAAATTGCTGCTGAAATCAGTGAGAGAGACAATATTGACCTCAACAGAGGACTCTGTCCGCTAAAGGTTCCTGAAGGGGCAACAGTTATTGATTCTACCAACAAAACAATAGAAGAAGTTGTGGAGTTAATTGTAAAGAAAATAAAAAAGTGAATAGTGAATGGCAAAAAGTGAAAGGCAAAAAAAATGATAAATGCAAAGTAGTGGTAAGGATTAAGAATTAAGGATTAAGTGATGGGAAAAATAAAATACTTAATTCTTAAAACCCCCGATAAAATCGGGGCTAAAAAGTGATATGGAGACAAGAAAAAAAGTGGATAGAGGACAGAGGATAGAGGATAGAGGATAGAGG
>JAGHAG010000016.1 GCA_021161625.1 Elusimicrobiota bacterium | reverse complement strand
GCGAAATTAGGAGATTGGGAGATTAGGAGATTAGGAAAGATCGCGACCCGACGAAGTTGGAGGATCATATTTCTATCCACTTTCCTCTATCCTCTATCCACTATCCTCTATCCTCTTTCTACTATCCACTATTCGCCATTTGCCATTCGCCATTCGTTAAATATAAAATGATAACTTATAAAAAACATTGTTTGTTTTTTTTGGGAGGGACTGTTCTTTTTTTATCATCTGTAATTTTTGCACAACCTTCATGGTATATTTCTCCGCCTGAATCCAAAGAGTTTTTTTATTTTTTTGCAAAAAGCACAAGTGCAGTCAAACAAAAAGCACGTCTTCGCGCAAGACAGCTTGTTACAGCAAAAGCATCTTCCTACATAGGAAAATTTTTTAAAAGAGAAAAATTTAAAATTTTAAAAGATGATGTTTGCAAAGATATAAAATCAAACATTTACACCTGTTATGTCATTGCTCGCTATCCGAGAAGAAGTTTTTATGAGGATAGATTTATTGAAGAACATGAGAGAAAAAAACTTGCTGATTTTTTTGAAAAGGCAAAGAAAAAGGCAAGGGCTTTGATAGAGAAAGGCAAAATCATTGAAGCCATAAATGAACTTGCTTATGCAAGAAAGACAAAAGGGCTTTCAGAACTGCAAAAAGAGGAACTGACAGACCTCATAAAGGATTATGTTAAAAGAGTGAATTTGAAAGCTCTTGACTATCCCAAGACCGCTTCAACAAAAACAGGACTGCCGGGTGAAATAGGTGTTATAGCACAGATGATGGGAGAGGTTCCCATAAGTGAACTTGAGGTCAGATTTTCTTTTACAAAAAATTCAGGTTATATTGAAAAGACAGAAGTAAAGACAGATAAAAATGGTGTTGCTACAACAAGAGTTTTGAGAATTAATCGTCCTGGCGAGGCACAGATTCAGGCAGAGGTCTCCACAGAAGCAATTCCAGAGTTTTCGCAAATCCCACCTGCTTTATTTAATTTTACTGCAAAAGGCGCAAGGGAAATTATTGCCAAAGGAGCGGTTCCGGTATTAAGAGGTTCTGTGAGAACATATAATCTTTTGCTTGTTTCAGAGGAGAATAAGCCAGTTGGTTTGCTTACAATGAGTTTTAATTTAAAACTGGAAGAATTTTCTATATCTTTTAGCATCCAGCCACTTAAATCCGCTGCAGGGATTTCTATAAACAAGCAGGCAGCAATTGCAGGTATAAAAATTGAAAACATTGAAGAAAGATTTTCAATTGCAGTTGCAAGATTAGAAGAAGGTAAGGTTTATACAACACAAGCAAAACCGTTTGAGTTTGCAATAAGTCCTTCAAGAATCAGGACAACAAAAATAAAACACCCTCTTAAGGGGGAAATAAAAACCGCAGAAAGTCTTGTGATTGGTTTTATCATATATTATCTCTAATCCATCTCCTTATTTTCACATAAGCAATACAGTTGCACAGCGATATTCTTCTTGACAAATTTTTTATAAATTTTTATTGTTTACTTGAAAAATTTGATTAAAGGGGGTGGGAAATGGAAAAAGTTCTTAAAAGTGTTGGCAGACACATTGTTGCAGAATTATGGGGTTGTAACAGAGAACTTCTTGATGATGTCAAAGCAGTGCAGAAGTTTATGAACGAAGCGGCTCAGGTTAGTGGTGCAACTGTTTTAAATTCAACATTTCACACATTTCAGCCCCATGGTGTTTCAGGTGCAGTAATTATTGCAGAATCACATCTTTCTATTCACACCTGGAGTGAAATTTCACTTGCCTCGGTTGATATTTATACCTGCGGAGAAAGAGCAGACCCATGGCTTGCCTTTAAGTATCTTGTAAAAGCATTTCAGGCAAAATATTATTCTGTTTTTGAAATCAAACGGGGTATGTTTGAAGCAGACAAAAATTTTGACATTACACATCTTTATGTTAAACAAAACACCCTTGTTAAAAAGGCATGAAAAAAATAAGGTGGTTTACAGAAAAGTTCAGCCCCTATGAAGCCCATTCCCACGCCTACACAAAGGTTATAAAAAGGAAAAAAACAAAATTTCAGGAACTTTTAATACTGGATACCTTGAGTTTTGGTAGATGTCTTATTCTGGATGGTGAAATACAATCTGCACTTAAAGACGAAAAAATATATCACGAAATTCTTGTCCACCCTGCCATGGGATATTTTGGAAAACCATCATCTGTTTTAATACTCGGTGGTGGTGAGGGAGCAACTCTGAGAGAGGTTTTGAGGTGGAGGACGGTTAAACGCGTTACAATGGTTGATATAGATAGGGAAACAGTTGAATTTTGTAAGAAGTATTTAAAGCAGTGGCATCAAAATTCTTTTTATGACAGAAGAGTTAATCTTGTTTTTGAAGATGCTCGCAATTTTTTGAAAAATTCAACTGAAAAATGGGATGTAATAATTATGGATTTGCCATGTCCTCTTGAAGGGGGCCCTGCCTATAAACTTTATGCAATTGAATATATAAAAGAATTAAACTCGCATTTGAATAAAGGGGGTGTTTTTGTCTCTCAGGCAGGGGGCGCATCAATAACAGAGTGGCACTTTCACCTTGCTTTTTATGCCACATTAAAGAAAGTTTTTAAAAATGTCATATCTTACAATATTTTTGTTCCTTCATTTGATTTGCCATGGGCTTTTCTACTTGCTTATAACGGTCTAAAAAAATCCAGACAAAAAGTTTTTTCTAACATAAAGCGAAATACAAAAGGCAGGTTTTATTGTATAAATAAAGAAATTTTAGAGAGTTTGGGGGCAAATCCGGAGTATTTTCAGCAAGCGCTTGAGAAATCCAGAAAAATTATCACCATGAAAAAGCCTGTTTTCTACTTTAAGTGAAAAAAAATTGCAATTCTTTTTTTCTCTCATTAAAGAATTATGCAGGGTGGGAAAGGCACTCTTTCCACACTCCGGGTCATAAGGCAGGACAGGCATTTGAAAAAAATTTTAGAAAAATTTTACAGGAAAAAATTTTTGAATTTGATATAACAGTAACCCCCTTTGTTGATTCCATCCACGAACCAAAATCTGTTATTAAAAATTTGCAAGAAGGAATTTGTGCTCTTTATGGAGTAAACAAATCCTTTATTCTTGTAAATGGTTCAACTCAGGGCAATCTTGCTGCTTTTCTTTCCCTTTTTAAAGACGGGGATACAGTTTTGATTTCAAGAAATATCCACATGTCTGTTATTTCAGCATGCGTGATATCAGGAATTTATCCTTCATGGATGAACCCACCAATCCTGAAAAACGGAGTTATCGGCGAGGTCTCTGCAAAGGACGTCCAGAATTACATAAATTATTATCCAGAAGCAAAAGGTGTTTTTATTACATCACCAACCTATAATGGTATTATTACAGAATTAGAAAAAATCGCTGAAATCTGTCATAAGGAAAAAAAACTTTTGATTGTAGATGAAGCATGGGGACCGCATTTGCAGTTCTGGAAAAAGGAATATTCTGCTGTGAATTTTGC
>JAGHAG010000036.1 GCA_021161625.1 Elusimicrobiota bacterium | reverse complement strand
GAATGGGGTGACTGGTGCAACAACAATTCACACTGGACATTTTTCACCTTAAATGCACCTGTTGTAAAAATTGTTTCAATAAAACACGGGGAGACAGGAACTGAATCTGTGCTGAATCCTGTTTCTGGTGTTATTTATGAGTCAATCAAAAACTGGGAAACTGTTGAGGTTAAGTTTTCAGTTTATCCTTCTTCTGACAATTGTGAGGCGCGGATTTATTACAAAGTAAGTGCAGCGCAGGATGACCCGATAAAAACAATTGCGGATGACCCGGCAACTTCTGACTTTTATTTTCAGGCAGTGGCAACCGGAACGCAGAATTACAATTCAAATTCTCTCATTTCACTTTCTCCTGCTGGTGGAACATCAACTGCAACAATTTACATACCTGCAGATGTCCACTACAGAATTTCGGGTAATTATTATTTCTGGCTCCAGCCGTGTGCAAGATTAAATGACGGAACATGGCTTAATGGTCCTGTATTGCGATATCAGGTTTCAGATGATGGAGACAGGGTTTTTGCAGGAAGGGGAACAATGGACAAGGAATATCCTGTGGACACATCTCTTGCTCTTACAAATGGAGATTCAAACTCTTCAACTTATGCTTCAAATTATACACCTCTCTGGCATGACCCTGATGAACTTATTCTTGGAAATTCAGGCAAAAAATATCTTACCCCGCAGGATTCTCCCAGCAGGGTTGGTGTTGATAATTATTCTCTTATTGTTGGAGATGCTTATCAGACAGAAAGTGGTTCTGATGGTTCTGTTGATATATTTTATGGAGAAGACCCTGGAATTTATCTGAGATATGAAACAGATGATTTGAATATTTCAGAGCCACAGGAGGTAAGTGTTGTTTTCACATACAATGACTGGGTAACCACAGTTTATGCACCATTTGAATATCAGACGAGTGTTTCAACGAGTATTCCACCCTATAAGTTAAAGTATGATTTTGCAAAAGCAATTTCTCAGGGGGACCTTTCAGATGTTCCTGACTCTCTTGGGCTTCCGACAATGCCTGAAAATGCAGTGATAAAGTATTACTTCAAAATAAAACAGGGTTCATCCCAGCAGTATTATCTTTACAGCGATGGATTAAAGACCTCTGAATCAGGAACACCCTTTGAATACAGAGTCCTTCAGGATGATTACACCCGTCCCTTTGTCTGGGATAGGCCCTCTCCCTATGCCCATGTAGGAGATTCTCAAACTGTTGCAGGAAGAAGCGTTGGATATGTGATTATAAAGGTTGGTCTTGCAGACACCCCTGATGGGAAAATTGAACATCCAGAAACACACGAAATCATAGGTCCTTTCAACACCTGGCCCGGTGGCTGGGATAAGGCACAGGAAAATGGCTATGTTTATGCAGAGGATGATACAGGAGATTATTCAGGGACATATTATCTCAAAGGCGATATTGAAAACTGGACTGGTTCCTACTCAGGAGGATTGGGATTTGATGGCATTTCTGACTCTGATGGCTATTACAAAAACAATGTACCTGCGGTTAATGTTTCAACAGCAACCTCTGCAAGCGGGGTTATAAGTGATGCAATGGATGGAATTGATGACCCGAGATGGAGACACAAAACAATTGTCTATTATGCATTTATGAAGGGTCCCAATGAGTGCGATAAATATGGATTCAGGACAGGAATATCTGATGTTAAACAGTTATTTCAGATAAACAATATAGATGGTGCAGATTCTCACGAAAATCTTGGCGGGGAAGAGTGGGATCCTGCTACAACTGTTTCTGGTTATGTTGTGATGTCTCCAGAAGACACAACAAAAAATGGAAACACAATCTGGTTTGCAAGAATTCCAATTCCTGAAAATGTCAGGGAAATCCCATATCTTTATTACAGAATATGGGCGTGTAATGGCGATAATGACCCGCAGGCGCACAACACAGAAGGCGCAGGCGGGGAATCAACACCGAGTGGTGGAAAAAACGGAACCTATGGACAGCAGATTGTTGACCCCTATCTCACATATATGCCTTCAGGCACGGGTTCAGGAAAAGCAGGTGGAACATACAGGGATTATGATTATGGATGGGTTACAAGGTCCCTTTATGCAGGAAGGGTGGCAGAACCACCAATGGTAAGAATTATTTCAACTGTCAATTTCAGGGGAACGAAAAAGAGAGTTGTTGCATACATAAAAATTGACGAGAATACCAGAAAGCCCGCAGGACTTTACACAATTCAGGTAACCCAGCCCATTGAAGAATAAAAATTAAAAATTAAAAATGTAGAATGTAAAATGTAAATGTGGCGGGCGACGTAAGTCGCCAAATTGTAGCGGGCGAATTACTATTCGCCGAGAGAGGTGACAGGGTGACTAAGTGACAAGGTGACAAGGGAAATTAAAAGTTAAAAATGAAAAATGAAAAATCAGTGGTAAGGATTAAGTAGTAAGGATTAAGTTATGGAAAAGATGAATTACTTGATTCTTAAAGCCCCCGATAAAATCGGGGGCGACTTAATCCTTAATCCTGATGAGCCCTCATTACTCGTTACTCATTACTCATCCCTGTTGTTGCTGTTTGCTATTCGCTATTCGCTATCCTCTATCCTCTATCCACTTTCCTCTCTCCTCTGTCCTCTATCCTCTTTCCACTATCCACTATTTACTAAACTGAATTGGGAGGTAACATGAAACGGACCATTATTTTTCTGGTTTTGGTTGCAGGGTTGATTGTTTTTTACAGGCAGACACATTTAAGGAAAAATTTTATTGAGGGGCTTCCAGCAAGCAGTGTTTCAACTTCGCCGGTTAAAAATGAAAGTCCTGCATTTAAGTTTCAGGACGAATTTACAAAAGTTGTTGCAAATGCT
>JAGHAG010000120.1 GCA_021161625.1 Elusimicrobiota bacterium | reverse complement strand
GGATTTAATCAGTGGAGACAAATGGAATGGATAGGATGGTATTTTCAATTTTTATGCGAGAGGATTTTTAAGAATGTTATGGAAATCCCTGGCCCTAAATATGGGAATGTTCGCTTTGATGGATTTTTAAAGATTCCTTGGGATTTTAAAGCCCATGCTATAAATACGAGCAGTCATCAGATTATTGTAAATGACAGCGAAGCTACCGCGAATGCTATAAAAGATTTTGGTTGTGTTGGTTTGATTCTTGCTATGGGAGAAGTAAAATACAACGATGACAAGCGAACTTTCCAAAAATGGCACGAAGCATTGAAAGGCGGTAAGTCAAAATATGAGCTAGAAAGAATTAAAAGGGGTGCGTGGTCAAGGTTAAGAAAGGTAGAATTTAAATTAGAACAGATTTCTTTTATTAAAATAGATGATGAAATTTTGGTTAAATGCGGTTCTTTTCAAAGAGATTTCAGAAATGCAAACGGCAGGCCAAGACGAGAAAAAGTTCTGCTTGATTTAGAAAAATTAGATGAAGAAATTATTTATTTTTTAGATTATAAGAAGTAGATTTTGTTCAAAATAGGTTCAAATTTTGTTCAAACACTTAGGGTGACTTCTCCTTGCTCAAACTCTTCTTTATTCATATCTTAATGCTTCCACAGGATTGAGTTTTGCTGCTTTTTGAGCAGGCCAGATTCCAAAAAATAGCCCGACAAAAGTTGAAAATACGGTTGCAAGCAATATTGACCACATAGATATTTTCGTATTCCAGTTCGCAAACTTTGAAAGCCCGATTGATATTCCAGAGCCAAGCAAAATCCCAAGAATTCCTCCAACTATACATATTGTCACAGATTCTATTAAAAACTGTGCGAGAATATCTTTTTTATTTGCTCCGAGTGCTTTTCTCAAACCTATTTCTCTTGTCCTTTCGGTTACGCTTACAAGCATAATATTCATTATCCCTATTCCACCTACAAGCAAACTTATCAGAGCAATTGAACCTAAAAGATATGAAAAGGTTTTAACAGTTGAAGAAACCGCTTGCTGAATTTCCGCAAGGTTTCGCACTTCTATTATGTCCTTTTTACCCTGTGGTATTCTATGGTTTTTCACAATTATTTCCTGTGCCTGTTTTGAAACCCTGTCCATCAAATTTTCATCTTCCACCTGAATCTGTATTCGGTCAAAGTATCTCTTTCCAAAAACTCTGTACATAGCAGTATTTACAGGAATTAAAATTTCATCGTCCCTGTCTCTCCAGCCCGTTGCCCCTCTTTCAGGCAAAACTCCTATAACACGAAAATTAATCCTGTTTATTTTTATAAACTTGCCAATTGGGTTTTCCTCTCCGAATAATTCTCTAAGCACGGTTCTTCCAATAACAGAAACTTTTGCTCTTTTTTTGTTTTCCATTTCTGTAAAAAATCGCCCTGTATCAGGTTCTGAATTTCTCATATATTGATAGTCAGAAGTTACTCCTATTATGTTTGTACTCCAGTTGCCTGATTTATAAATTGCAACACCCCTTCTTGAAACTGTTGGACTTACCCTTAACACTCCTTTGATTTTTTTTATTTCTTCTAAATCTTCCTCATTCAACCGGGTGATATTTTCTGAAGAAAGACCAACCCCTCTATATTTTCGCCAGTTTGGTCTTACAATTAAAAGATTTGAACCAAGGGAAGAAAGGGACTCTTTTACCTGTTGTTTTGCCCCTGTTCCAAGAGCAAGCATTGCAATTACTGCTGCAACTCCTATTGATATTCCAAGAAGAGACAAAAAAGTTCTTGTTTTATTTGAAAGAAGAGACCTTATCCCTTGCGAAAAATAACTCTTAATTCTCTTAAAACTCAAAATAGAATGTGTCTTTGGTATTTCATTTATACTATTTTCAACACTAAAAGAGGTTTTGTTTAAAATTTTATCTTCCAGAATTTTCCCATCATCTATTTTTACAATTCTTCTGGTTTGTTGGGCAAGATCTTCTTCATGAGTTATCAGAATTATTGTTATGTTTTCTTCGTTTAAACTTTTTAATATTTCCATAATCTCCTGAGTGGATTTTGAATCAAGGTTGCCAGTCGGCTCATCCGCAAGAATAACCTGTGGCGAATTTATCAAAGCCCTTGCAATTGCAACTCTCTGCTGTTCTCCACCTGACATCTCGTTAGGTTTGTGAAAAATTCTTTCTTCAAGACCAATTTTTTTCAAAAGTTCTTCAGGGTTTTTGAAAGTGTTAATTTCAGAATATACTGTTGGAAGTTTTACGTTTTCCAGAGCAGTTAATCGCGGGAGGAGATTAAACATCTGAAAAACAAAACCAAAATACCTGTTTCTTAGATTTGCCACTTGATTTTCGGATAAATTGGAAGTTTCCTTTCCGTCTAAAAAATATCTGCCGCTGGTGGGTTTGTCAAGAAGTCCCAATATATTAAGCAGAGTTGATTTTCCACTTCCTGAACGACCAACAATTGAAACAAATTCTCCCTTCTCCACTTCAAGATTTATCCCTCTTAAAACAGGAACTTTTATTTTCCCGGTTTTGTATGTCTTGTGTATGTTTTCAAGTTTTATCATCTTTTTTTCATCGGAAAGCCAAACATCCTTTTAAAATTTCTCTTGGGCGCTTTTTTCTTTATTATTAAATCTCCCTCTTTAAGCCCTTCAACAACCTCTATGTAAAATCCATCTTCTATACCTGTTTTTACCTTCACCCTTTTCTCCTCTGAACCAATTTTTAGAAAGACATAACCTCTGTTTCCTTTTCTAACAAGAAATTCCTCTGGAATGGCAAGGACATTTTTTTTATCAAAAACCACAAAATCAACAGTTGCACTCATTCCGGAACGAAGTATCTTTATTTTTTGCAAAGGCAGAATATCCACAAGGTAAATTGTAACATTGTTTATTATTTCAGATTCATAAGCAATGTGTTCTATTTCTCCCAGAAAAAAATTTTCAGGATAGGCATCAAGCGTTATTTTTGCCTTCATCCCTTTTTTTAAATAGCCAATATCGGTTTCATCAACCTGCGCCTGAATTATAAGTTTATCCGCCATAACAAGAATGGTCTCCTGAGAAGATACAGATTGACCCGGTTCAACATTCTTTTTTATTATAAATCCATCTAATGGAGCAATTATTGGAGCAGGTCTGTAAGTATCCTTCCATTTTTCAAGTTCACCTTTTGCTCTTGCAATATCCATAAGAAGCGCTCTTTCCTCAGAACTCATCCAAGCCAAAATCTGCCCTTTTTTTACCCTGCTTCCTTCCCTTACAAGAATTTTTTCTATTCTTCCAGAAACAGGCGGTTTTATCTCAAGACGATTTCTCGGTTTTACCGTCCCATTTGAAGAGATTATAAAAGAAATATCCCTTCTTCCGACTTTGAATAATCGTTCTTCTCCATTTTCTTTTACATCTTTTTTGCCTTTTGAAAAATATAAAAACGCTGAAATACCAGCAACAAGAACAAAAATTATAAAAATTAGCTTTTTCACAGTTCCTCCCTGCCAATAACTTTCAGGAAAAGAGCATAATTTCTGAAGGCGGAAAATTCTGCTTCCAGAAGATTTTTTTCCGCATTTATGTAATCATTTTCAATTCTATCCCAGTCCTCATAAGAAATAAGCCCGTTTACATATTTAATCCTTGCAATTTTGGCTCTCTCTTTTGTCGCATTCAGATAAAGTTTTACCACCTCTATATTTTCAACAGAATTTATCAAATCCGTATGCACCTCTTTTAAATTAAGTTTCAGTTCATTTACTTTATCAGAAAAATTTCCTTCTGATTTTTTCAGTTCTATTTTTGAGATTTCAAGATTGTAAAAATTTTTACCTTTTGAAAAGAAAGGATAAGAAATGTTTACACCCAAATTCCATGAGTTTTCATCAAGAGAAAACTTATCGCCGGATTTTGAAACAGAACCTGTAAGATTCAGTTCAGGATAAAAAGGGGCCCTGTCATAATTAAGGTTCAATTTTGCCAGTTCAATTTCGTTTTCTTTAATCTGATATTCGGGGATATATCCTATAATTTCATTAAGTTCAATATCTTTGTTGAAGGTAAATTTTAATGTCCCTGTTATTTCAAAGGTTTCAAAATTGGCATTAAGTTCCTTTAGAATTTTTGTTTTTTTCACTTCAAGTTCTCTTTTTCTCTTTTCAAGTTCAAACAAAGATGCCTTAAAATCCGCTTCCTGTTTTAATTTTACTCCTATATCCTCTTTTCCTGCCTCATATCTTAAAACCACAATATCAAGATTTTCTTTTTTTCTTTTTAAAATCTTTTCAAGAATTTTTATGAGATTTTTTAAATATACAACCTCACCGTAGGCAATTCTTAGATTGTAAGTTTTATCCGCAAGAATTCTTTTTAATTCCAGTTTTCTGTTTTCAACTTCTATCTTTGATATATCCAGAGAAATTGAATTTTTAAATCCTCTGAAAAGGTCAAGTTTTCCAGCAATTCCAATGGAGGAACCTGTGTCAGAATTTTTAGATTTTCTAACTGAACCTGATATAGAAAAATCAGGATAAAATTCCGCTTTGCTGCTTTTGTAAAGAAGTTTATATTTATCAATATTTCTTAAAGCATTCTGAATTTCAGGATTATTCTCTTTTAGAAAATTTTTTAATTGAATCCAGTTTAGAACTTCTGCATAAGAAAGAACCTTAAACAGAAAAAAAATAAATAAAAAAAAAATTAATTTCCTCAAATTACCTCCTTTTTACATTAGACGGCTGAATTATCAAAAATGTTACATCCCAAATGTATCACTGTTTGTTGGCAGAGAAATGGGAATTAAATCTGTAAGTTTAAAAAAGTTTGAACTTTGTCTAATACACACTGTTTAAAAAGTGCAGGTGAGTTTTTTTACCTTTATAAAAAGATTTTGTAAAAAAGTCCAATATGTATGGATATCCTACAAGAAAAAGTTTGAATCAAAAACTCTCAAACCATC
>JAGHAG010000172.1 GCA_021161625.1 Elusimicrobiota bacterium | reverse complement strand
CATCATTTTTTCTTTATCCCTTTTTTATCATTTTATTCCTGAATAATCAATGTCTCACCCGAACCTATTGAAAGAACATTTAAACCTGTCTCCAGAACCGCATTACTCTGAGATGGACCAAATGCCATGCGCCATGGTTTGAGATTTCTTAAAACTTTCAGCACCTGAAACTGATTTTTACCTGTTTCTTTTAAGAAAAAAATATCAATTGAAAATTTCATAAAAAACATGTGAATATCAGAACAGGGAATTATTAAAAGCCCCTCGTTTGACTTTATGCCTTTTCTCCCGAGAAGTCCTTTCAATCTTTTAAAAAATGTGTCAGCAATTTCAAGGTTTTCTATTAAAACCTGCCCCTTTTCATCCACAAGTTTCATATATCAACTTTTATTGAAAGTTCTTTGAGCTGTTTTTCTGAAACAGGGGACGGAGCATCCGTCAGAAGACATTGAACATTTTGTGTTTTGGGAAAAGCAATAACTTCCCTTATTGATGGCAGATTAAAAAGAATTGCGACAAATCTCTCAAGACCAAATGCAAAACCACCATGAGGAGGACATCCGCTCTCAAGAGCCCTCAAAAGAAAGGAAAATTTTTCACTGTATTGTTTTTCATCCATTCCAAGAATTTCAAAAACCTTTTTCTGAATATCAGAACTGTGTATTCTTATAGAACCCCCACCAATCTCAACCCCATTTATAACAAGGTCATATGCAAGAGATTTCAGGGTCAAAGGGTCCTGGTTAAATATGTCGCCTACAGGTGCGGTAAATGGGTGGTGAACCGAGGTGATTTTTCCATCTTTGTCCAGTTCAAAAAGAGGTGCATTTACAATCCACAGAGGATAAAAACCCTCTTCTCTCAAACCGTGCATCTGCGAAATTTTTTCCCTCACCAACCCTGCCTCAAAAAAGGCGGATTTTCCTGCCACAACAAAAATGGTCCCTTCTGCTTCATAAATTTTACTTAATGCTTTTATTTCCTCTTCTCTCAAAAATTTTGTCGCTGGGCTTTTAAGTGAATCTCCCTCTTTTTTTATCCAAAGAAGACCTGAAAGCCCCTCTTCTTTTGCAACTTTTACAAGTTCGTCAAGTTCTGACCTTGAAAAATTTTTGTTACTGAAAAAACAAACTACAGGATTTCCCTGTGTAATTTGTTTCTTAAAAATTTCAAAACCTGTGTTTTTAAAAATTTCTGAAATGTCTTTTAACGGAGAAATTTTTATTCTCAAATCAGGTTTGTCTGTGCCATACATCTTTATAGCATCTTCAAAATCTAAAATTGCTGGTCTTTCAAATTTTACTGCAAACTCATTAAAAACTTTTTCAACAAGACCCCAGACAACATCCATCACATCTTCCTTTTCCGCAAAAGCCATTTCAAGGTCAATCTGGTTGAATTCAGGCTGTCTGTCTCCGCGGGTGTCTTCGTCTCTGAAGCATCTTACAATCTGATAGTATTTTTCAATTCCTGATGCCATGAGAATCTGCTTGAAAAGCTGGGGCGATTGAGGAAGCGCAAAAAAACAACCTGGTTTAAGGCGTGCTGGTACAATGTAATCCCTTGCTCCTTCAGGAGTGGACTTTGTGAGCATGGGGGTTGGCACTTCAACAAAGCCAAGTTCGTCAAAATAATCCCTTGTTATTTTCATAATTCTTGAAACCGCCAGTAAATTTCTCCTCATCTTCTGACTTCTTAAATCAAGAAACCTGTATTTTAGTCTTAATTCCTCACTCACACTGTCATCAGGATAAAAGGGAAGATTTTTCGCACGGTTTAAAATTTTAAATTCTCCTACCAGAAGTTCAACTTCGCCTGTAGGAATTTTCGGGTTTACAGATTCCGGTGGTCTTTCTCTTATAACGCCTTTTACCTCAACAACCCACTCAGGTCTTATAGATTCAGAAAGTTTCTTAAATTCCTTATCCTTGCCTGCAACATCAAAAACACACTGAAGTTTTCCTGTCATATTTCTCAAATCAATGAAAATAACACCCCCGTGGTCCCTGACTGTATCCACCCACCCTGAGATGGTAATTTCCTTACCTACAAATTTTCTGTCAATTGTGTCTGTAAAAATTCTGTTAATCACTTAAAAAAATCTCCATGAAATAAGTTGCATAATAATGTTTGTTATTATTCCAGCAATAAAGTCATCAAGCATTACCCCGATTCCACCGTTCAGTTTTTCAACCGCCTTTATTGGCTTTATTTTTATTCCGTCAATGATTCTAAAAATTATAAATGCAATTACAATAATCCAGAATTTTTTTGGCAAAAAAGCCATTGCAAAAAGATATCCAATTATCTCGTCAATTACAATCAAAGGGCAGTCCTTTTCTCCAAAAATTTCTTCTGCTTTTCCTGAAACAAAAATTCCAACACCCATACCGATTACCAGAAGAAGCCAGTAAGCCACAGGAAAATTTCTGCTGTCAGGCCAGATAACAAAAATCGCAATGCCGACAAGAGTTCCAACAGTCCCTTCTCCAGGATGAGGGGCAATTTTTGAAATTCCAAAACCTGTAGCAATAAATTTTATAACCTCTTTCACAACTCCTCCTTAAAAAGCCATGAATATTTCACAACATAACTCACTCCACTATAAAGAGTTGTAAGCATTGCAAACAAAATTAAATAAAACGGCAGTTTAAAGACAACTGCCCATCTTCCTGCATCAATATCCCACTTTATAAAGCCGGCTTTCAAAACAAGGATTGCAAGAATTACAACAACAACAATCATCTGAACAGTTGTTTTCACTTTGCCTGAAACAAGAGCAGGAATTGAAATATGTCTTTTTGCGGCAACAGTTCGCAGACCTGTTATAATGAACTCTCTTAAAATGATTATTACAACCATCCACCACGAAACTTTGAGCCAGTCAACTGTTACAAAATAAATCAGGGTTGAGGTAACAAGCAGTTTGTCTGCAAGAGGGTCCATAAACTGACCAAAAGCAGTAACCTCTCTCCTCTTTCTTGCAATAATGCCATCTATCCAGTCAGTTGATGAAAGAAGCATAAAAAGAATAAATGCTATCAAATAATTCCAGAAATCCTCTCTTGATAGAAAATAGATAAAAAAAGGAAGTCCCAAAACTCTTATGAAAGTTATTTTATTTGCAAGAGTCATCTTCTCAAATCAACTTTTTTCATTTCTGGTATTTTAAATTCACTTTTTTTTATTCTACCATTTATTGAAAATTTCTCAATTGCAATTTCAAAAATCATAAGAGGGTTTTCTGTTGTAATTTTCCTTATAAAACCTTTTTCATCTAAATAAATTTTTTTGACTGTATCGTCCTCTTTGATTTCATAAACATTTCTTTTAACTTCTTTCGCTTTTTTTAAAAGAGAAAAGTATGACAGAATAGGGTTATTCCCGTCCCAGTTTTCAATATAAATTTCCTCAAAGTCCGGCACAATTCTGTATAGAGTTTTTTCCTTCAGAATAAGAATTTCATCAGGCAAAACCAGTTTGAATTGAAGCGGTTTCTTTGTGTAGAAAATTTTTCCTGTGTCGGTAAAAGTTCTGCCTGTTTCTTTGAGTTTTCGGCTTCTTTTAAATTCTATTGAAATAGAGCGGGCGTTTAAAATTTTTTCTTTAACCTGATTCAAAGAATTTTCACCAATCTCTTTTAAAGGACCCTTCACCTGACAGAATGCAGACGTTAGAAAAACTGCAATCAAAAAAATCCTATGCATTAAATTCTTCTTTGAGTTTTTCAAGGGCTTCCATATCTATAAGAATTTCCCTTCCCTTTGTTGGACCCATATCATCTCCGACAATTCCCACCTCATAAAGGGAATCAATCAATGCGGCTGCCCTGCCATAGCCAATACGAAATCTTCTCTGCAAAAGAGAGGTTGAGGCTCTCCCCTGTGTTATCAAAAATTCTGCTGCTTCCCAGAAAAGTTCGTCGTGAACCTCGGGTTTTCTGAGTGTTGTTTTTTTGATTTCCTCCTCAAAATCCATATAATTTATCGGATGCCCCTGTTCTTTGATAAATGAAACAACTTTTTCCACTTCCCTGCGGGAAACAAAAGGTGCCTGTATTCTTTCAAGATAACTTGCCCCTGGCTGAAGGTAAAGCATGTCCCCTTTTCCCAGAAGCGACTCCCCTCCCTGTGCATCCAGAATTGTGCGCGAGTCAATTTTTGAAATGACCTTAAATGAAATTCTTGCAGGAAGATTTGCCTTTATCACGCCTGTTATTACATTTACAGAGGGGCGCTGGGTTGCAAGAACAAGATGTATTCCACAGGCACGGGACATCTGTGAAAGTCGGGTTATAAAAAGTTCCATTTCCTTGCTCGCAACTGCCATAAGGTCTGCAAGTTCATCAATTATGACAACAATGTAGGGCAAATCACCCCCTTTTTCATGATAACCTGAAATATCCCTTACCCTTTCCTGTGAAAAAAGTTTGAGTCTTCTTTCCATTTCCCAGACAACCCATCTGAGAGAAGAAATAGTCCCCCTGACATCAGTTCTTACAGGAGCAAGAAGATGCGGTATGCCGTTGTAAACATTTAATTCCACCATTTTCGGGTCAATCAGAAGCAGTCGCAGATACTCGTGGGAAAATTTGTAAAGAAAACTTAAAACCATTGTGTGTATAAAAACGCTTTTTCCTGAACCTGTAGCCCCTCCTATTAAAAGATGGGGCATGGAACTCAAATCTCCCACAATTTCCTCTCCTATGACATTTTTCCCCATTACAACAGGCAATTTTCCCTGACATTCAACAAATGTCCGGGTTTCAAGAAGTTCCCTTAAATGCAAAATCTGTCTTTTTGCTCTTGGGACCTCTATGCCTACTGCTGCCTTACCCGGTATTGGAGCAAGAATTCTTACGGACTCTGCCTTTAATCTCATTGCAATATCTGAAGCAATTGAGTGAATGCTTGAAATTTTTTGCCCCTCTGAAATTTCAAGTTCGTATCTTATGACTCCAGGACCCACCACAACATCACGCACCTTTGCCTTTATCCCAAAGGAATCAAGAACTTTTTCAAGAACATCGCAATCTCCTTCCTCTTTTTGTGATGGGGGGGATTTTGTAAGAAGAGAGGTTGGGGGAAGTGTGTATTCTGCCACAGGTGTTTCTTTGTCTTCCTGAAATTCTTCTGGCTTTTCTTTCTTACGGGGTGCTTTTTTCTCCTTTTCCTTTTTGGTCTTTTCAGTTTTTACAGGTTTTTTCTCTTCTTCTCTTTCCAGTTTTATTCTTATGGGTTGAGGTTTTTCCTTGCTTTTGAAAAGTTTAAAAAAATTTAGAGCAGGGGAAAAAATAGCAGAAAAAATTTTTTTTATTCTCATTTCAAAAGCAAAAACAACTCCTATGAGAAACAAAACAGAATTTATGATAAAAGCTCCTATTCTTCCAAAAAGTTCAGGTAATGCAAAACCAATTAAATCACCAACACGACCAGCAGGGACAAAATCCTCACCGTATAAAAGGTCCAGAAAAGTGCATACAGAAATAAGAAGAATAAAAATTCCCGCAAATCGGGATGAGGGGCGTTCAACTGTCTCACCCCTTAACAGAATAAAGCCAATAACGATAAGAAGGACTGAAAAGAAAATGGTTACAAAGCCAAAAAGGAATTCCCCGGCACCCACAACCGCTTCCCCAACAACCCCTCTTGATGACGGCACAAAAATCCAGATACCCAGAAGAATTCCAGAAGCAATTAAAAAAAGGCTTATTAATTCTTTCTTTTTTTCGCTCATAACAAAATCAAATTTAAAACTGCCAGAACAAGTGTATAAATACCGAAAAATTTTAATTTCGCTCTTTTAACAGCCCCAACAAGCACATGAATTGAAAAAACTCCTGTCAGAAATGCTGAAACAAACGAGACCATGTCCGCAAAAGTTATGCCTGAAGGACTGGGTGTAAAAATGGCACCGCCTAAAATTGCCGGGATACTCATAAGGAATGAAAACACAATTGCTTCTTCCTTTTTTAAGCCCAAATAAGACCTGCACATATTGTTGAACCGCTTCTGGAAATACCTGGAAGAACCGCAATTGCCTGTCCCATTCCCATAAAAAAGGTGGTTTTTAAATCAATTTTTGACTTTTTTTCTTTCTGGTTATCTCCCAAAAACAAAATCAAAAAATTTAAGAAAAAGAAAAGCGAAAGATAAACCGAAGGCGCACTGAAAAATTCATCAATCCTGGCAAGAAAAAAAATTCCCACAATTCCTGCAGGAATACTTGCAACAAAAAGAAAAAAAACCTTGTTCCTTTCCTCTGTTCCTGATTTTTTGAAAAAATTAACAATGAGTTTCAAAATCTCTCTTCTAAAGTAAAAAAGCACAGCAAGAAGGGTTGCAATGTGAAGATGCAGTGCCTGTGAAACATTCAACTGGCTTTCATGAAAAAAATGCTTGAAAAAGACAAGATGTCCTGAACTTGAAACAGGTAAAAATTCTGTTAACCCCTGAACACATCCCAGAATAAATTTTTCAAAAATCAATTTCATTTCTCTGGTTCGTCAAAAACAGCCACTTCTGAATCCTTAACAAACTTCTCGTATTCCTCAAGAATCCTGTCACAGAGATGTTTCTTAAAACTTTCATCCGTAATGAAAACAATGTTAAAAAATTTTCCTCCTGTGCCCTGCTGTGAGGGCATTCCCACAAAAAGACCATCCTTGCCTTCAACAATTTTAAACGAATGAATTTCAATAATGTCGTCAAATTTTACAACTGCAAATGCCTTTATTTTTGATGAACCAGATGAAAGGCGGATTTTTATGTCTGTGATTTTCATCTTTCAACCTCAAAAATTGGCTCATCCTGTTTAACAAGAGAGCCATTTTCAATTACACATTTTTTTATCTTGCAGTCAAAAGGACTTTCAATTTTGTTCATCACCTTCATTGCCTCAATTATACATAAGACATCACCTTTTTTTACTTGGCAGGGAACATTTATAAACGGTGCTGAGTTAGGAGAGGGACTTCGGTAAAAAATTCCTGTAATCGGCGCATTTATTGTTTCAACTTTTTGGGGAGATTTTTCCTGAAGGTCTTTTTCCTGCAAGACCTGTGCTGCTGAGATTTTTTCAAGTCCCCTTCGTATGTATATACTTCTTTTACCCCTTTTAATTTTCAGTTCATAAATTCCCTTTTCCACCATTTTTGAATAGAATTTTTGAAATTCCTGTAAAATTTTTGACTTAAACTTTTTTTTGTCTCTTTTTGTAATCTTGTTCATCTTTTACATTGAGTTCTCTTAGTGCTTCTTTTCTTGACAGACGAATTCGACCCTTTTCGTCAAAGGCAATCACCTTCACAAGAATATCGTCTCCCTCCTGGACAATGTCAGAGACCATGTTTATTCTTCTTGGAGCAAGTTCTGATATATGGACAAGTCCCTCACTTCCAGGAAAAATCTGAACAAAAGCACCAAAGGTTGCAATTTTGACAACCTTGCCCAGATAGATGTTTCCCACCTCAACATCTCCAACAACATATTCTATCATCTGTTTTGCTGAGTTTATCTTTGAAATATCATCTGAAACAATTGTGACAATGCCCTTATCGTCAACATTAATCTCACAGCCCGTCTCAGCAATAATTCCTTTTATGGTTTTACCTCCGGGCCCAATCAAAAGGCCAATTTTTTCTTTTTTTATTTTCATTATTTCAATCTGAGGGGCAAATTTTGATACTGTTTTTCGCGCTTCAGGAATAACTTCCTTAATTTTGCCAATAATTTTTAATCTTGCTTCTTTTGCTTTTTTTAAAGCGGTTCTAAAAGTATCTATATCAAGTGTTTCTATCTTCAAATCCATTTGAATTGCTGTAATTCCTTTTTCTGTTCCTGCAACTTTTAGGTCCATACAGCCAAAATGGTCCTCCTCCCCTGCTATGTCAACAAGAAGAACTTTTTTATCGTCAAGTATAACCATTCCCATTGCAACTCCTGCGACAATTCCTTTGAGAGGGACACCTGCATCCATTAAGGAAAGACATCCCCCACAAACGCTTGCCATGGAAGAAGAACCGTTTGATTCAAGAATATCTGAAACAACTCTTATTGCATAGGGAAACTGACTTTCATCCGGAAGAAGAGGGGATATTGCCTTTTCTGCAAGGGCACCGTGCCCTATTTCTCTCCTGCCCGGACCTCTGGAATATCTGACCTCCCCTGTTGCAAAAGATGGAAAATTGTAATGAAGCATAAATCTTTTTTTGTATTCTCTTTCAAGTTCATCCATAATCTGCATATCCGTGGAACTGCCGAGGGTTGTGGTTGCAAGGGATTGGGTTTCCCCTCTTGTAAAAACTCCTGAACCATGGGTCCTTGGAAGAACTCCAACTTTACACTCAATTGCCCTCAGTTCATCAAAATCCCTGCCATCTATCCTCTTCTGCGTGTTTTTCATTCTTAAAATAAAATTTTCTTTTATGCACTCATCAAAAATTGTGTTGAAAATAACTTTCTCATCATCTGAGATTTTTAATTTTTCAATTGTTTGCTCTTTTATGTCTTTCAGTAATTTTCTTCTTAAAGTATGGCTCTTTTCCTCAAGAGCCTTGGCAACTTTCAGCCTTATTTCGTTTAAAATGCGTTTTTTGAAATCTTCAGGAATTTCAGGACTTCTGATGCCTTTTACTTTTTCCTTCCCACATTGGGACTTAAGTTCGTATAGAAGATTTTCTATTGTTTCAATTGCAGGTTTTGCAACATCAATTGCCTTTACAAGAATTTCTTCATTAACTTCTTTTGCTCCGCCTTCAAGCATTGTTATGCCTTCTTTTGAACCTGCAACAACAAGTTCAAGGTCGCATTCTTCAAGTTCGGTAATTGTTGGATTCAGAATAAAATTCCCATCTTTCCAGCCAATTTTGCAGGCACAAATCGGCTTTTCAAAAGGTATGTCTGATATGAGAAGAGCAGCTGAGGTTGCGATAAGTGCAGGAATGTCTGCATCATTTTCCTGGTCAGAGGAAAGAACCAGGATTGAAACCTGAACCTCCTGAATAAAATCCTTTGGGAAAAGAGGTCTTATGGCTCTATCAACAAGGCGGGCTGTTAAAATTTCTCCTTCACTGGGTCTTCCTTCTCTTTTAAAAAAACCCCCTGGAATTTTTCCGGCAGCATAGGTCATCTCTCTGTAATCCACAGTAAGAGGAAGAAAGTTTGCTCCTTCAACTTTTTCACCCATTGTCACTGCTGCAAGAACCACTGTATCTTCAAATCTAACAACACAGGAGCCATTTGCCTGCTTTGCCAGATATCCTACCTCAAGCGTAAGTGTTTTTCCCTGTATCTTTGTGCTTACTTTTGTCATTTTATGCTCTTATCTGAAGTTCATTCGTGATTTTTTCAAAACTTTGCGGTTCAACCCTTTTAAGATATGCCAGGAGTTTTTTTCTTTTTGCAACCAGTTTTATAAGACCCAGACGGGAACTTTTGTCCTTGGGATGTGAGGCGAGATGCCTGGTTATCTCATTTATTCTCTTTGTAAAAATTGCAATCTGCACACCTGCAGAGCCTGCATCTTTTGGATGTTTTTGATAACGGCTTATGAGCTGTTTTTTTATCTCTTTTTTAATAGCCATATCAATCCTCCTTGAATTTTTTTAATATCATAACAAATTTTTCGTAAAATCTCAAAAAATCAGGTCTATCTTCTTTGCAGGAGGAGAAAGTGTGATTTTCTGATTAACT
>JAGHAG010000003.1 GCA_021161625.1 Elusimicrobiota bacterium | reverse complement strand
TTCATCTGTAAATCTCCCCCTATTTCTCCCCTTTGAAAAGGGGGGAATGCAAAGGGGGATTTTCCGACTTCCGACCTCCGACTTCTGACTTCTGTTTTCTGGATTCCTGCTTCCGCAGGAATGACATTTTGTCTATCCTCTATCCTCTGTCCTCTATCCACTTTTTTCCTTGTCTTCATATCACTTTATCACTTTTTATTCTTTCCTCTGTCCACTTTCCTCTATCCTCTATTTCATCTATATATCACCGCCTTTTTTACTTCTTCATAACTTTTGCTTGAATCCCACACTTTCATTTTATAGATGTAAATTCCTGGAGCAATTTTTTGATTTCCGTCATTTCTTAAATTCCATGAAACACTGGAGACCGTTGGATTTGTTCCTGTTATTTCTTTTACAAGTTCACCGTAGATTGAATAAATCTTGATTTTATATCCACCTGAGCCAGAGAAAATCGTTTCATCCCAGTCAAAAGTTATTGAACCTGTATTTGCTGGCTGAGGATATGCTTTAACAGATGCTTTAAAGTTTTCTTCCACCTGTGCGCTTCCACCTGAAACAATTGTAAATGTCCAGGTGTTGTAGGTTGTTGCATTTCCAATTGAATCAACTGCATAAATTGTAACTGTATAGGTTCCTGTTGAGGGGGTGGGAGTGAAATTCGTAAGGGTATAGGTTACGCTTGAAGAAGTTACAGTTGTTGTCTGAGTTACATTTCCAGTGCTTGAACTGTAAACATAACCCCCGGGTCCTGTAACACTTACGGTTGTGTTTGCAGTATCAATACCTGATGTATCTGAAAGAGTAAATGTCAGGGATGTTAGAGATGTAATGGAAGCCCCGCTTGAGGGAGAGCCGATTGAAAGGGTTGGGGGGTCTGTTTCTGATGCTGTTTCTGACTGGGTTCTGTCAACTGGAATTGTTGTATGAATTGGCTGGTCATTTCCATCCGCATCAAGGGCATGATTTCCATATCCATCAATGGCAGAAATAGCCATAACATAAAGACCATTTGAAACAGATTGTCCTGCTTCGTTTTTCCCTGACCATGATTCTGACTGAGAACCTGCTTTTCTGTAAAATTTGAAATACTTTATAATGCGGTTCCCGTCAACTGTTCCTGTTACTGGATTAAGTGGCAGACAATCCCCACTTGTATAATCATAGGTGTAATTGCCATTCAGATAAGTAAGTGTTCCTGAGGAAGTGGCAAGTTTAAACTGTGTCCCTGACTCACAGATTATAATTTTTACAATCGCATCTCCATTTATGTCATAGGAGATTGTTGCAAGGGATGTGTTTTCATCAATTCCAACAACTGAAAGATTTTTTATTCTAAGGATGTCAACAGGAATTGATTCAAGCCATGTATCTCGTAACTCATATTCCTGAACTCCTCCAAAATTAAACCACTGCGGGTTGTCAGGGTCTGATGGCGGAGAGTATTTGCTGAAAGCCTCAATTAAAATCCAGTAAATTCCATTTGAAACAACATTTCCTGAGGAATCCCTGCAGTCCCAGACCTCTTCTTCCTCCCATGAGCCATCAGCCATCTCAAAACTTCTTGCTGAGGAATTTTTGTCATCATAGTCAACAAGGGTTTTTACAAGTCCTGTTGAGGGAGCAACCCAGAAACCCTCTGTATCAGTTGTAAAACTCAAACCTGCTCCAGGTTCAAAAATTCTAATTCTTACATAAGCATCGTCCTGAAGTTTATATTTAAAGTGCCACTCCTGTTTTGCTGTTTCCTGTCCCCCATCTGCATCACTTCTGCTGGCGTCGTGAATAAAACCCCAAGTAGAGTAATCATAATTAACAGGTGAGATTGTCCCTGTTGCCATGACATCACCGTTTTTACAATAATGGGTATAATCCACCCTGTATGACCATGTTCCCGGTCCTGAATAGTCGGTATAGGATGTTTCCTGAGTTGTCTCTATTGCATACCATCCATCATTTCCTGCAGAATATCCAAAAGTTCTATAAATAGTGTAGTCAGTGTGATCATAATCAGCACCACAAATAGGGCACGCACTCGGGGCATCAGGAGCAGTATAGGTTAAATTGTGTGATTTGGATGATGGGTCCCATGAGACACTCACACCAACAGCAGACCAGAGTTTAACTGTAATTAACAAAAGAGCAAAAACAAAAACCTTTTTCATCGTTTTATTTTATAAAATTGTTTTTCTATGTCAAGTATTCAAAATAAACTTTGAGAAGCCATTGAGCAGAGCCAGTATACCATGACCATGATCCCCTTCCTGGATGTGTTGACGATGGTCCCTCTATGTTTGCACTGGTGACATAAGGCTCAGCCCAGAAAGTGCTTTGTTTCTGTGTGATGGGAAGAATGCTTTTAAAAATTTGCCATGCTTTTTCTTTTCTACCAGCAATCACCTCAGCCCACACAGCCCATGTCGCAGCATGCACATAAACAGCACCATTTTCCCTTGTTCCTGAAGCATATCTTGTAAGATAACCAATTTCCTCATCAGGGTTTTCATAAGCAGGCCACAGAAGCAAAGGTCCATAGGGATAATAGAGATATCTATCAAGAGATTTTAAAATTTTTTTTACTCTTTCAGGGGAAGTTATTCCACTTATTATTGCCCATGTCTGGGGATTTAAAAAAATTTTTCCATATTTATTTTCTCTGCTTCCAATTGGTTTACCATTGTCTTTTGTTGCCCGAATAAACCAGTTTCCATCCCAACCATATTTATTTACAGCATTTTTTAATTCCCTTCTTATTGTGGTAAATTTTTTCTTTGAAATGAGATTGTCCCAGTCCGTTAGAATTTTGTAAAGAAACATGGCAAGCCAGAAACTTTCTCCTTTTCCTTCCCATCCCACAGCAGAAAGCCCATCATTCCAGTCCCCTGCAAGAATTAAAGGAATTCCTCTTTTGCTTCGTCTTTCAATCACAAGGTTTATAGCCCTGAGGCAGTGTTCTTTTAAGGAAGAGTTTCCACTATCCAGAAATTTTATTTTTTTGTGGAGAATTGAAAAATCACCTGTAATTTTAAGATATTCAACCGTTACAAAAACAAGCCACAGCAGATTATCGCTAATTTTCAACCGGGCAAATTCTCCTGTTAGAGGGTCCCAGAAGTGGGCAACATCACCTTTTTTAAATTGTCTGGAAGCATGAAGAAAAATTTGTCTTTTTGTAAGTTCAGGTTTTGTTCTTAAAAAAAGCATGCTGTCCTGAAGCTGGTCCCGAAATCCAATTGCACTGCCTATCTGATAATATCCTGTTTTTCCATTAAGACGGGATGATATTGTCTGATATTTTAGCCAGTAATTGAGAAGATGATTTATTTTTTTATATGGGGTGTTTGCTTTTTCCCCAGAGATTAAGTCAAACCAGTACTTTTTAGTTTTTTGAAAAAATTTTTCAATTTTTTCAGGGGTAAGTTTTTTAAGAAAACTTTTTTCTGTGTTTACCCCAAGGAGAAAGATGATTTCTTTTTCTTTGTGGGGTGAAAGATTTATTTTTAATTTGATTTCAGCTTCAGGTTCAGATTTATCCATATCAAGTTTTATTTGAGGTGATGGCAGAGCTGTTGCAAAACACATTACTGGAAATTCCTGATTGAGAAATTGACCTTTTTTGTTTAATTTCTGCCATGCAACTTTTTTCATCCATAAGATTCCATCTGTGATTTTTCCTCTGTAAAAGAGGCGGTGAAGTTCTCTTGCAGCCTCAGAAATTGATCCCATCCAGAATTGAAGATGGAATTTTATTGTATAGTTTTTTTCAAAAGCAGAGGTGTTTTTTATTTTTAATCTGTATACCTCAAAGTTGAAATCTGATGGAACAAAGAGCAGAAGTTCTGTTTTTGTTTCTTTTGTTTGTGTGAAAAATCTGGAATAACCCAGACCGTGATGACAGGAATAATTTTTTATTTTATCTTCAAAAGGATATGGGACAGGTGAAAATTGATTGTTTTTTTCATCCTGAATAATAAGGAACTTTCCACACTCATCCCTGTGGATAGAAGGAGTCCATTTTGTAATCTGTATGTGTTTTGCACTTTTATACCATGAAAAGCCACATCCCATCTGGGAAACAATAATTCCATATTCTTTCGGACAGATGATATTTACCCATGGATAGGGTGTTTTAAAATTTGTGATTATAAATTCTTTTCCATCAGGAGAAAAATCTCCCCATTTTTTTATATTTTTATCCATTTTTTTCCTCCTGCCAGTTTGAATTTTTTTATCACCTTTTTTCCTTTTTTTTCAATTTCAACAAATCCACTTTCACCATTACATCCTGAAATCAGGATTTTTTCTTCTGTAAACTTTAAAATTGTTGCGGTTGAAAAAGCAATTTTTTTGTCTTTTGAAATTTTGAAATTTAAAGGCAGAATTTTTAACTGTTTTGGGAAAAAGGAAATTTCATAGAAAGAGTTTCTAATTTTCAAGTTAGTTTTTATGAAAATGTTATGGAAGTTAAAGGCAAAAAGAATTTTACCTTTTTCTGTGGTATGCATTGTAAAAATTATTTCATTTGTATCTGTTTCAAAGGGCTTTTTTATTTCAAGAATTTCTGCCCACTTTTTTATGAGGGATATAAAGTAGTTATAATTGGAAGTTATAGGGAATCCATAACAAAGTAAAAATCCCCTACCATACCTTTTCAGAAAAGCACAGACCCCTTTTCTGTGTTCAGTAAGAATTTTATCAAACACACCTTTATATAGTTCAACAAAATTTTCACAGAAGTACTCTATCCCATTGCTAAGAGCAGTTGAATTTCCATGTAGTATGCTTTTTTTAATGTTTAGTTTTTTCAAAAGGAATTGTGGTAGAGAAGGTCCTATTACAACCCGTCCTCCCTGTTTGACAAATTTTAAAATTTTTTTCTGTGTTTTTTCATCCATCCACTTCCATGAAAAAATCCAGGTTTGTTTTAAGGGCAGATTTCCATTTTCTATGTCAATAATTTCAAAATGAATGTTGTTTAAAAGTAAAAGTCGGGCAATTCCATCAAAAAAATAGCGATTTCTTGCATTTTCCAGTTGCGGAAAATTGCTGAAGATATTTGAAAAGTAAGGGGGGTAAAAACCAATTGCTGCACAAATTTGCTTTTTTGATTTTAAAAGTGATTTTCCAAAGGTTTTTAAAAAACAACCCATTTCCTTAATTGGCTCCAGATGTGGTTTTTCTTTTCCTATTGGGTCAAGAGGCGCCTGCCAATCATGATATTTCCCAAACAATCCCATCCCCTCAGGATTTTCTCCACCTGAAAACATGTAGCAGTTTATTCCTTTTATCCCTGAAGCAAGAGCAGTTTTAAGGTGAAATTCAACATCTTCAGGATAAATTTTTGGCCTGTCTCTCATGATACCTGTTTGAAGTTCAGCGCATATATTTTTTTTGTAGGGATTTATAAAGTTTATAAAATCAGTTGCAAGGGAAACATCATGAAAATTTTCCCAGTCAATTCTCCTGAGTTGATATGCTCCACCGAATATGAGTTTTTTATCAGAACAGGCAATTTTTTTGAAAAGTTGTGTTGTTACAGGTATTTCAAATCCTCTAGCACGGGTATCAAAATCAATAAATTGTGGAATGTTTACAAGTATGGTTTTGTAAGGAAAATAACCTCTTACAATTTTTTTAAGAATAGAGAAGTATTTTTTAGAATATTCCTGATAGAATTCCTGAAGTAAAGACAGGGTGGATA
>JAGHAG010000112.1 GCA_021161625.1 Elusimicrobiota bacterium | reverse complement strand
GTCTCGTGATGGATATGATTTTAAGTTCCATCAAGCCCTGAGGCGCTTCAAATTCCACAACATCTGAGACTTTCCTGCCGATAATTGCCTTGCCAAGCGGGGATTCAGATGAAATCAGACCTTCTATGGGGTCTGCTTCCTCAGGCGAAACAATTGTGTATTCAAGTTTTGTGCCATTTTTGTCCTCAAGAACAACTTTTGCGCCGAGATACACCTTGTCAGAAGACATCCTTTCTTCATCAATTACAAGGGAAGAGGCTAGGGTGTTCTGAAGCTTTGCAATTCTTTTCTGAACATTTGTAAGCTGCTCTTTTGCTGCATGATATTCCGCATTTTCGCTTAAATCGCCCTGTGCTCTTGCTTCCTCTATTTCTTTTGAAAGTTTTGGAACCAACTCCTCTTTCAATCTTCTGAGCTCTTTAAGAAGTTTTTCCTGTCCTTTTTTTGTAATGTATTTTCTCATTGGACCATCTTCAGGTTTTCATTAACCATTGAAACAAGTTTTGCAATCCATGCACTTAAAAGGGGAATATTTGCTGCTGCAATTTTATGAAAGGTTTTTAAAAGAAGCGTGAAGACAATTGCACCAACAATTGTCATACCAAGGAAAAAACCAATTCCTCTCACAAGCCCCATAAAAAAATTAAGCCCTATAAGTTTCCACGGCTTTCTTATGTAATTCAGAATATCAAAGGTAAAAAACTTCTTAAATTCTGTCATAATTTCTTCAGCAAGAGTAGAATTGTTTTCTGTCTGTGTTTGCTCTGCTTTCTTTTCTTCTATATTCTCATTTTCTTCTTTCTCTTCATCTACCATACGAATTCCTCATAAACACTAAATTTCCTTTATGCCTGTTATCCTCTTTTTATTTTAGCAAAATTTCTCTTGCCTGCCTTTAAAATCATACCATCCTTTATCTCAATAATTTTCTTAAAGTCCGCGATTTTCTTTCCATCTGCTGAAAAGCCCCCCTGTGAGATTAATTGCTTTGCCTGTGTTTTTGATTGACAAAGCCCTGCACAATAAACAAGTTCAAAAGCAGGCAATTTTTTTTCTTTTATTACAACCTCTCTTATCTCCTCGGGTAAATCTTTGTTCACAATAACCTTTTCAAAATGCGCTTGTGCTTTTTTTGCTTTTTCCTCATCATATAAAAATTTCACAATTTCAAAGGCAAGAAGTGCTTTTCCCTGTCTTGGAGGCAAACTCTTTATCCTTTCTCCATCAACAAAAGTCAAAATTTTTATCCAGTCATACATAAGTTTATCACTTATTGACATAACCTTTCCATAAATCTCCTGAGGTTCTTCTGTAATCCCGATGTAGTTGTTATAACTCTTACTCATCTTCTTCTCACCGTCAGTACCCACAAGTAAAGGAAGGGTCATAACAACCTGTGGCTTTTGAGAAAACTTCTGCTGAAGGGTTCTTCCAACAAGAAGATTGAAAATCTGGTCCTCACCGCCAATTTCAACATCTGCTTTGAGATAAACAGAATCATAACCCTGCAGCAAGGGATAAAGAAATTCTGTTGTGTATATATCCTGATTTTTTTCAAATCTTTCCCTGAAATCCCTTCTTTCAAGCATGCGTGCAATTGTGTATTTTGATGTAAGTTGAAAAATCTGTTCCAGCGACATTTTCTCAAGCCATCTGGAATTATAAACAATTTCTGTATAACTTTTATCCAGAATTCTAAATATCTGCTTCTGATAGGTCTGCGCATTTTTTAAGACATCCTCTTTTGAAAGAACAGGTCTTGTTGCTTTTTGTCCAGAAGGGTCTCCAATTCTTGCTGTAAAATCACCTATGATAAAAATTATTTTATGCCCGAGCTCGCCAAATTCTCTTAACTTGTTTAAAACAACCAGATGTCCGAGATGCAAATCAGGAGAGGAAGGGTCAGCGCCAAACTTCACCCTTAATGGTCTTTTTTCCCTTAATTTTTCTTTAATCTCTTCCTCTTCAATGATATTAACGCATCCTTTTTTTAAAATTTCAATCTGCTCTTCTATGCTTTTCATTTTCAATTTTTCATTCCTTTAGTTGATAAGTTAAAAAGTTGACAAGTTGATAAGGCAAAATCCCCCCTCTGTTTCTCCCCCCTCTTAGGGGGGAGATTAAGTAGGGGGTTTCTCCCCTCTTTCACTTTTCTACTTGTCATCTTGTCTCCATATCATTTTATTTAGCAGACCAAGGGTCTCGAGCTACCCCGCACTTTTTTAGAAAAGTGCGGGGGTAATTCGCCCGCTACATTTTTTTAATTTGTCATTTTTCATTTTTTATTTTTAAAATAATCTACCGTTATTTTAAGACCCTGCTCAAATGTGTATTTTCCTTTGAAACCTAAAATTTTCCTTATTTTTTTTGTGTCAGCAAGAGTTTTAAAAACATCTCCTGGACGCGGTGGCAAGAAAACAGGTTTTATATTTTTCCCTGTAATTTTGTTTAAAATTTTCACAAGGTCCATAACCTTTACATCCTTTCCACAGGCAACATTGAAAACCTCACCCACAGCCCTTTTGCCTGCCTTTGTTGCAAGAAGGTTTGCCTCAACAACATTTCTTACAAAAGTAAAATCCCTTGACTGTTTTCCTGTACCGAATATGGGAGGGGACTCATTATTTAAAATACAGGTAATAAATTTTGGTATTACTACTGCATACTCATCATCAACTGCCTGCCTGGGGCCAAAAACATTGAAATACCTTAAAGAAACAGTTTCAAGGCCAAAATTTAAAGAAAAAATTCTGCAGTAATACTCCCCTGCAAGTTTTGAAAGAGCATAGGGAGAAATCAAAAGAGGAAAATCACTTTCTTTTTCTGGAAATTTTTCTGTCTCCCCGTATATTGAGCTGGATGAGGCAAGAACAAATCTCTTCACCTTTGCCTCTTTTGAAGCATAGAGCATATTCAGGGTGCCGTCTATGTTAACCTCATTATAACTGTGGGGGTCTTCCATTGACTTTGGAACAGAACGAAGCGCTGCCTGATGAAGAACAAAATCAATTCCTTTAACCGCCTTTTTACAATCTGAAAAATTCCTTATATCCCCTCTTATGAGTTCAAAATTTTTGTTCCCTTTTGCAAAGAAGAGATTTTCCATTTTTCCAGAATAAAAGTTATCAAGAACCCTTACAAAGTGCTTTCTTTTTAAAAGAACCTCAACAATATGTGAACCTATAAATCCAGCTCCACCTGTTACAAGATATCTCATAAATCCTCCTGATTATCAAATTTTAACCTGAATTATTCACACTACATTATTT
>JAGHAG010000039.1 GCA_021161625.1 Elusimicrobiota bacterium | reverse complement strand
GTATTTGTCAGGATTAAGGATTAAGCCGTTCGCTTCGCTCACTTTAAGAATTAAGTATTTCATTTTTCCCATCACTTAATCCTTACCACTGATTTTTCATTTTTCACCCCGCCCAGCTCCGCTAAGCGGGGCTGGGTTTTTAATTTTTGATTGTATATTGCTACTCACCACTTACCACTTACTACTTACTAAAAATGGACTTGCATGAAATTTTTAAATTACTATAATAAACAGGGCTTTTTTGGAAAAAGGAGCATAAATGGTAAAAGGGAAGGTCTGGAAGTTTGAGGATAATATATCAACTGATTTAATCTGTCCGGGAAGGTATTATCACCTTCGCGGAAATTTGCCTGAACTTGCAAAACATACTCTTGAAGATGCAGACCCTGAATTCCCAAAAAAAGTAGAAAAAGGGGACATCATTGTTGCTGGAAAAAATTTTGGTTGCGGTTCATCAAGGGAACATGCTGCAAGGGTTATAAAAATAAGCGGGGTAGGAGCAGTTTTAGCAAAAAGTTTTGCAAGGATTTTTTTCAGAAATGCAATAAACATCGGGCTTCCTGTAATTGAAATTGACACTTCTGATTTTAATCAGGGCGATGAAGTTGAAATAGACCTTGAAAAAGGTATTTTGAAAAACCTTACAAATTCAAAGGAATACGAAATAAAACCGCTTCCGCAGAAAATGATAGAAATCCTGAATTCAGGCGGGCTTGTTGAATACATAAAAAAGAAGGGGAGTTTATGAAAATTACTCTGATACCAGGTGATGGAATTGGTCCAGAAATAACACAGGCAACAAAAATTGTCTTAAAAGCGCTCAACATTCCTCTTGAATTTGAAGAGATGCCTGCTGGAGAAAGTGCAATAAAAGAATTTGGAACCCCAATCCCTGAGAAAACAGTTGAAAGCATCAAAAAAAACCGCATTGCATTAAAAGGACCCATTACAACACCTGTGGGGCACGGATTTAGAAGTGTAAATGTTCATATAAGGAAAACTCTCAACCTTTATGCCTGCCTTCGCCCCTGCAAGAGTTTTAAAGGACTTAATCTTCCTTTCCCTGACATAGACATTGTCGTTGTCAGGGAAAACACTGAAGACCTTTATGCAGGAGTAGAATTTCAGAAAGGAACTTCTCAGGTAAAAAAAATTATTGAGGATTTTTCACTCAACTATTCACCTGAAGAGACAGGCATATCTCTGAAAATTATTTCAGAAAAAGCATCCCATAAGATAATAAAATTCGCATTTGAATATGCTCGCAAAAACAAAAGAAAAAAAGTAACCTGCGTTCACAAGGCAAATATAATGAAATTTACGGACGGACTTTTCCTTGATATTTTCAGGAAAGAAAGTAAAAATTATCCTGACATTGAAACTGAAGACAGGATTGTTGACAACCTATCAATGCAACTTGTAAAAAAGCCCGAACAGTTTGATGTGCTGGTTCTTCCAAATCTCTATGGAGATATAATCTCAGACCTCTGCGCAGGATTGGTCGGCGGTCTTGGTCTTGCACCCGGCGCAAATATAGGCGATGACATTGCTGTTTTCGAACCAACACACGGCTCTGCCCCAAAACACGCAGGAAAAAACCGCATAAATCCTCTGTCAATGATTCTTTCAGCAAAAATGCTTCTGGAATACATTGGAGAAAACAAATCCGCAAGAAAAATTGAAGATGCAGTTCAAAAACTTATCTTAGAAGGAAAAACACTCACCTATGACCTGGGCGGTTCAGCATCCACAACTGAGGTCGGAGAAAAAATTGCTTCCTTTATCAGGAGTTCATAAATGGAGAAAACTCTTTTTATTATAAAGCCCGATGCACTTTCAAAAAACTTTCTGGGTGAAATCCTTGATGAAATTCAGAAAAAAGGATTTAAAATTATTGCAATGAAGATGGTAAAACTCAGCAAAAAAAAAGCACAAAATTTTTACATGGAGCATAAAGAAAAGCCCTTTTATAAACCTTTGGTTGAATTTATGTCATCTAACCCTTGTGTTGTTTGCGTTCTTGAAAGGAAAAACGCAGTAAAGTTTTTAAGAAAAATTACAGGTGCAACAGACCCCAGAAATGCAAAAAAAGGAACTTTAAGAAAAAAATATGCCCAGGATGGCAGGCACAATGCGGTTCACGCAAGCGACAGTTTGAAAAGTGCAAAAAGGGAGATAAATTTCTTTTTCAAGAAAAGTGAAATTTTTTTATGGAAGAAAAAAAGGTATCCAACCTTATTGCATCGGAAATTGAAAATTTCCGATGGATAAGGTAAGATTTTTTATAAAATAAGGAATAAATTTTTTAAGATAGTCAGGGGATAGACGAGGATTTATGAAGGCAATAAAAAATTATAAAGAAATGGGGGTTTCAGTCCCGATTTATCGGGACTGACTATCTTATGGTGATAAAAACAGGAGCAATAAAATTTAAGACAAAGGGTTCTCTTGATATTGTTGATATTACAGGTGAGTTGCATAAGATTGTAAAAAGGTCAGATGTTTTAGATGGCATTGTAAATGTTTTTATACCAGGAGCAACAGGAGCAATAACAGCAATTGAATTGGAAAGCGGACTTATAGAAGATTTTAAGGAATTTTTAAAAAGAATTATTCCTGAGGATTATCCCTACAAACACAATCTTTCTCATGCGGACAGAAATGGACATTCTCATGTAAGGGCTTCTCTTTTAGGCCCGTCCATTACAATTCCTGTTCGGGATGGTGCCCTTGTTCTTGGCACATGGCAGAACATTGTTTTTATTGAAATGGACAATCGCCCCAGAAGTCGCTCGCTTGTTGCAACAGTTATTGGGCACGGCAGGGCTTACTGAAATGGCAAAATTACAGGTTGCACTTGACTTTGTTGACCTACCAAGAGCAATAAAGGTTGCACGACTTGCACTTGAAGGCGGCGCTGATATTCTGGAAGTTGGAACCCCTCTTATAAAAAGCTATGGGATGGAAGCAGTGAGGGTTTTTCGCAGAGAATTTAAAGATGCTCAAATCGTTGCTGATATGAAGATAATGGATACAGGTCGCCTTGAAGTTGAAACTGCATCTAAATCAGGAGCAGATATCATAACTGTTTGCTCTGCTTCAGGCATTGCCACTGTAAATGAATGTTTAGAAGCAGGGCTTAATTATGGTGCGGAAATTTTTCTTGACTTTCTGGGAGTTGAAGACATAAATGAAATTGAGAAATTCCTTTCTCTTTCTGTAAATTACATAGGGATTCACATTTCAATAGATGAGCAGATGAGAGGGATAACCGAATCCACTCTTCTTTCAGAGATTGTTAAAAGAACAACAATTCCTGTTGCAATTGCAGGTGGAATAAATTCTCAGACAGCATCCACTTATGTGGGGCAGGGTGCAGAAATAATTATTGTTGGAGGTGCAATTACAAAGGCAAAGGACCCGAAGGAAGAAACAAAAAAAATAAAAAAGGCAATTTCCGAGGGAATTTCAATTCCGACAGAATACTTTGTCCGCGTGGATGAAAAAAACATAAGAAAAATTCTTGAAAAGGTTTCATCTGCAAATGTCTCGGATGCCCTTCACAGAGCAATTCCACTTAAAGGTATATTTTCTGTAAAACAGGGTGTAAAAATGGTTGGAAGGGCTCTTACAGTAAGAACCTATCCAGGTGACTGGGCAAAACCGGTTGAAGCAATTGACAAAGCAAAAAAAGGAGATGTCCTTGTTATAGATGCAGGGGGTGTTTCTCCTGCTGTCTGGGGTGAACTTGCAACACACAGTGCAATTCAAAAGGGGCTTTCAGGGGTTGTTATTTATGGCGGCGTCAGAGATGTTTCAGATATAAGAAAAATGAAATTGCCTGTTTTTGCTTCTGTTATAACCCCACAGGCAGGAGAACCAAAGGGGTTCGGGGAAATAGGGGTTCCGATTGTTGTTGGTGGGGTGCGGGTAAAAACAGGGGACTGGGTTATAGGTGATGACGATGGTGTTGTTGTTCTGCCAAAGGAAAAAGCAGCAGAATATACAAACAGGGCAATGGATGTTCTTGAAAGAGAGAACAGAATCAGGGAGGAAATAAAAGAGGGGACAACCCTTGCATCTGTGACACAGCTTCTTATGTGGGAAAAACAAAAATGACAAATGTCTAACCAGTGGTAAGGATTAAGAATTAAGGATTAAGTGATGGGAAAAATGAAATACTTAATTCTTAAAGCCCCCGATAAAATCGGGGGCGACTTAATCCTTAATCCTGATAAACATTGTTTGGGACATTTGAATTTTGGTAATTGGAGTTTGAAAACAGGGCTCAGTGACTGTGTTTCTCTTTTGTTTTATAATGCCAGGTATAAATTAAGAGCCCTGCAAGGATTACAAAAGAAGCTATCAGCATTTCCATTGTCAATCTCCTTTCCTACTTTCGGGATAGATAAAAATTCCCACAAAAATGAAAATTATCAAAAGAAAGTTGCTTTGTCAATAGCATCTAACACATTGAAATTTAAGATATTGCAGAGCAAAAGGAGGATGGTATGAAAAAATTTATTGTTTTTTTGTTGTGTTTTTTTATGGTTGCAGGAAGTGTTGAAGCCAGGAGACCAAAAAAGGAAAAATCTTTTGTAAAAATTAATATCAACAAGGCAGATGCAAAAGAACTTGCAAAAATTCCTGGAATTTCAAAATCAAAGGCAAAGAGGATTGTTGAAGGAAGACCCTATAAGTCAGTTGAGGATTTGAAAAAGATTACACACTACACAAGAAGTGGAAGAGAGGTTTACGATTTTGCAACAAAAAAGGGAAGATGGAAGAAATCCATGAGGATTTTAATTGAAAAAGAAGTTTTTACCACAAAAGGTGGGCGAGATTTTGTTGACCAGATTGCCCTTTACAGATATCTTTATCCTGAACCTGTTGACATAAACACAGCAACTCTGGAGGAATTAAAAGCCCTGCCGGGAATTTCAAAGACAAAAGCGAAAAGAATAATTGAGGGAAGGCCCTACAGAACAATAGAGGATTTGAAAAAAATCACACACATCACAAAAAGCGGAAGAGAGGTTTATGATTTTGCAACAAGCAAAGGTAGATGGAAGAAGGCAATAAAACCTTTAATTGAAAGTGGAAGGCTCATCTGCAAAAAAACAAAAGGTGTTAAAAAGAAAAAGAAAGAGGAAGAGGAATCGGACTGGGAGGATTTTGAAGATTATGAGTAAAATCAAAGTTCTGGTCTGTGATAACATTTCACAGGAAGGGTTAAGACCCCTGAAAGAGGATGCTCAATTTGAACTTCACGAAAAAGGGAAACTCTCTGAAACAGAACTTCTGGAAATTATTTCAGAGTATGAAGGGATTCTTTTAAGAAGCGGGACAAAAATAACAAAAAAAATTATAGAAAAAGCAGATAAACTTAAAATTATCGGAAGAGCAGGGGTTGGCATAGACAACATTGACCTTAAAAGCGCAACAGAAAAGGGAATTCTTGTGATAAATGCCCCTTCTGGAAATACAATTGCTGCCTGCGAACACACAATTGCACTTATCTTTGCACTTGCAAGAAAAATTCCTGAAGCACACTCTTCAATGAAAGAGGGGAAGTGGGAGAAGAAAAAATTTGTCGGCATTGAACTTGCAGGAAAAACAGCAGGAATTATAGGTCTTGGAAAGATTGGTTTTGAAGTTGCAAAAAGACTTAAATCTTTTGGAATGAAAATTTCTGTTTATGACCCTTATGTTGATGAGAAAATTTTAAATGAATATGGTTTTGAAAAAGTTGAACTTGATGAACTTTTAAAAAAATCAGATGTTATAACCATACATGTGCCAAAGACAAAGGATACAATAAACCTTCTCAACTATGACAATATGAAAATGATGAAAAAAACAGCATTTCTAATAAATTGTGCAAGAGGTGGAATTGTAAATGAAAAAGATTTGGTTAGAGTTTTAAAAGAAGAAAAAATTGCAGGGGCTGCGGTGGATGTTTTTGAAAAAGAGCCCCTTGAAAATGAGGAATTGAGAAATGCTCCGAATATAATTTTAACCCCGCATCTTGGCGCCTCAACTGTGGAAGCACAGGAAAAAGTTGCAATGTCTGTTGCAGAGGATTTGAAAAAATTCTTTTCAGGCACAATTCCCCCGTCATCCTGCAATTTTATCTATCCAAAAGATACAACCGCCGAATACAGAGATTATCTTGCTCTGAGTGAGTATCTGGGAAGTTTTCTTTCTCAGATAACAGATGATTTTAACAGAATAAAAATCACCTATGGCGGCGAGATTTCAAACTGGCAAACACATCCTTTAAAGGCAGGGGTTTTAAAGGGAATTTTTAAAAACATTCTTGATGAAAATGTAAATCTGATAAATGCACCTGAAATAGCAAAAAAACGCGACATTCTCTGTGAGGACTTTGAAAATCCCCATATGGAAGTTTATTCAAAATACATAGAAATAGCCACAAAGAAGTTTTCTTTAAAAGGCACTATCATTGCAAAAAAGCCCCATCTTGTGGAATTCAATGAATACGAGGTTGATATTGTTCTTGACGGGATTATTCTTCTTTTCAAAAACCGCGATGTTCCTGGAGTTATTGGCAGGGTGGGGACAATTCTTGGAGAGGCAAAAATAAATGTTGCCTCAATGGATGTTGCAAGAAAGGAAAAAGGCAAAAGTGCATTCACAATTCTAAAACTTGACCAGAAGCCCACCCCCTCCCTGCTAAAAAATATAGCAAAACTTGATGTTATTTCAGATGTAAAACTTGCGATTTTAAGGCCTTAAATGAGAATAAAAATTATTTTAAAAGAATTAAAGAAACACATGCCCTTCACCCTTACAGGGGCACTCACAGGAATTTTACTGATGCTTTTTTTTAAAGGTTCCCCACACAGACGACTTGAAAATTTTTTTTATGTGCTTCATCCATTACATGTTTTTTTAAGTGCTCTTGTAACTGCTTCCATGTTTAAAATTCACAGGAAAGGGGCAAAACTTCTGCTTTTTTTATTTGTCGGATATACAGGTTCAATTGGAATAGCAACAATAAGTGATTCCTTGATACCCTTTTTAGGTGAGGCACTTTTAAAAATGCCCCACAGACACCTGCACATTGGTTTTGTTGAAAAGTGGTATGTTGTAAACACAGTGGCTTTATTAGGAATTGCTGTGGCATATAATCGTCCCCAAACAAAATTTCCCCATGCAGGACATGTTTTCATAAGCACCTGGGCTTCAATGTTTCACATTTTAATGGCAAAAAGTTCAGGGATTTTGCTTTATGAATATGTTTTTATTTTTGTTTTTCTTTTTCTTGCTGTGTGGCTTCCCTGCTGTGTGAGTGATATTGTTTTTCCACTTTTTTTTGTAGGAGGAAAAGATGAGTAACTGTGGAATTACAAGAGAACAGGCTCTTTCTCTTTTAAAAAAACATATTAAAAATGAAAATCTCATCAAGCACTCTCTTGCATCAGAAGCTGTTATGAAGGCAGTTGCAAGGCGGCTGGGAGAGGATGAGGAAAAGTGGGGGCTTTCCGGACTTCTCCATGACCTTGATGTTGAAATAACAAAAGGAGACTTAAATATCCACGGGAAAAAAACAGCAGAGATTCTTTCTCAAAGAGGAGTTGCTCCAGAAATTGTTGAAGCAATTCTTATGCACAATGAACAGGCAGCAGGTAAGAAGAGGAATACCCCTTTTCAGCATGCTCTTGCTTCTGCTGAAACAATAACAGGGCTTATTGTTGCAACTGCTCTTGTTTATCCTGATAAAAAACTAAAAAGTGTAAAGGTAAAATCAGTCCTGAAAAGAATGAGGGAAAAAGCATTTGCAAGAGGGGCAAACAGGGATGTTATAAGAGAGTGTGAGAAGGCAGGAATTCCTTTAGAGGAATTTGCTGAGATTGCTCTTTCTGCAATGCAGGAAATTTCTGAGGAGCTGGGCTTATGAGAAGATTTGATTGTGTTGTGATTGGGGGAGGTCCTGCCGGGCTTACTGCCGGAATTTATCTTGGAAGGGCAAGGGTTAATTTTGTAATTTTTGATGAGAAAGGTTTTGGTGGTCTTTCAGTTTACAGTGACAGGATAGAAAATTATCCTGGATTTCCTGATGGACTTTCAGGATTTGAACTTGCGCAACTTATGAAAAAGCAGGCAGAAAAGTTTGGAGCAAAAATTGAGATTAAAAAAGTGCACAAAATTCAGAAAAAAGCAGATTTTAAAGTTTTTGCAGGTGAAGAGGTTGTTGAGGCAAAAAGTATAATTCTTGCTGTGGGAAGCAATTTTAAAAAATTAAACATTCCCGGCGAGAAAGAATTTACAGGCAGAGGTGTTTCATATTGTGCCACCTGTGATGGTGCTTTTTTTAATGGGAAAAAGGTGTGTGTAATTGGCGGTGGAGATGGGGCTTTCAGCGAGGCATTGTTTCTGACGAAATTTGCTGAAAAAGTTTTTATTATCCACAGAAGGGATGAATTTAGAGCGTCAAAAATTCTTGTGGAAAGAGCAAAACAAAATCCAAAAGTAGAATTTGTTTTAAGTTTTGTTCCTGTTGAAATTCAGGGTGAAGATAAGGTAAAACAAATAATTCTGAAAAGTACAAAGACGAATGAGAAAAATTTTCTTTCGTGTGATGGGGTTTTTATTGCCGTGGGTGAGAGCCCAAATACAGAATTTTTAAAAGGTTTTGTTGATATGGATGAAAGAGGATTTATAATAACAGATGAAAAACTTTCAACCTCGCAGAAAGGTGTTTTTGCAGCAGGGGATTGCAGGGCAAAGGAGTTTCGTCAGATAATAACTGCCTGCGGGGATGGGGCAGTTTCTGCTTTTTCCTGCCAGGAGTATCTGGAAAAGGTATGACAGGTTTTGTTAATAGTTTGTTCCCTGTAATTTCAACAATTCATCTCAATATACTTCTTCTTCTGGGTATTGCTCTTTTTGGGGGGACAATTGGTGGAAAATTTTTTCAAAGATTAAAAGTTCCTCAGGTTGTGGGCTACATTGTAATTGGAATAATTCTCGGGCAAACAGGTCTGAAAATAATAGGCAGCCAGACCCTTGACATGTTTGGTCCATTTAATTATTTTGCTCTTGGTTTGATAGGGTTTATGATAGGGGGAGAACTTAAAAAAGAGGTTTTTCAAAAATACGGCAGGCAATTTATATACATTCTTTTCGGTGAAAGTCTTGGGGCATTTGTTTTTGTGTCTGTTTTGATTTTTGCTGTGAGTGTTTTTTTTCTTGAATTTAAAATCGCTCTGGCAGTAAGCGTTCTTCTTGGAGCAATTTCATCTGCAACAGCACCTGCTGTAACATCAAATGTCCTGTGGGAATACAAAACACGAGGTCCTCTTACAACAACAATACTTGGGATTGTTGCTCTTGATGACAGTCTTGCTCTTATTCTTTTTGCAATTGCTACAAGCATTGTTTCCTCAATGCAGGCAGTGGGGGCACACACACTTTTTGCTTCAATTTTCAGACCCCTGTATGAGATTATAGGAGCAATAATGTGTGGTACTTTTCTGGGTTGGTTGCTTGCAGGAGTTGTGAAAAAATATGCAGGGGATGAGGTTGTTTTGACTTTTTCCCTTGGATTTGTTCTTTTCATTCTTGGTTTTGCTCAGGTCATAAAGGTTGACATTCTTTTAGCAGCAATGTCAGCAGGAGTTATGGCAGCAAATTATTCTCCACATAAAAGCAAAGCAGTTTTTGATTTAATACAGAGATTTTCTCCTCCAATTTTTGTTCTCTTTTTTGTTTTATTCGGTGCAAAACTCAACGCAGGCAGCCTCAATTTTGCAATTCTTTTGATGATTATTATCTATTTTATAGCCCGCACATCAGGTAAAATGCTTGGTGCACAACTGGGTGCAAGAATTGCAAAAGCAGGTGAAAATATAAAAAAATATCTGCCCTACTGTCTTTTCAGTCAGGCAGGGGTTGCAATAGGATTTTCAATAATTGTTGCACACAAATTTCCAGGGCAAATCAGCAACATCATTATTCTTGTTATAACTGTGACAACATTTATTGTGGAGATGGTGGGTCCACCCTCAACAAAGTGGGCAATGACAAAGGCAGGTGAAGTTGGCAGAAACATTACAGAGGAAGATTTGATGAAACAATATAAAGTCAAAGATTTAATGGACAAGGACATCCCCTTTTTGAAACCCCAATCACATTTATCAGAAGTTTTAAGTGTGTTTGCCGAATATCCCAATCTTTATTTTCCTGTTGTTGATAGTGACGGCAAACTTATAGGCATAGTTACAATTGAAACCATAAAAGAAACTTTTATGGCTGGTGATTTGCATGAGTTTTTGCTTGCTATGGATTTGATGTCAAAGCCAATAGCGGTTATTTCTCCAGAACATCCTGTCTATGAGGCAAATCAGATAATGGATGCAAAAAATCTGGAATCCCTTCCTGTGGTCTCAAAAGACGGCAAAGCCATTGGTATGATTGAAAAAAGAAGAATGCGAAGTTTGATTACAAAAAAACTTATGGAACTTCACACATTTGAATAAACCAACTTAAAGCAAAAAATACAAAAACAGCTCTATGTGTATTTAAGAATATTAAAACACAAAAAGTATATATATGACAGGGTGACTTTTTTAAACTGTAATGTAAAATGCGACCCCTAATGCCTCATTGAATTTTCTAAGTGAAATAACAATCTCGTATCCCTTTCGCTTAGATTTTTCTTGAGGCACTGCGGACCCCTTGACATTTTTAAAAAATTTTATATAATAAGTAATAAAAAAAAAACTTATTTAATTATAGGAGGTTTTAAG
>JAGHAG010000196.1 GCA_021161625.1 Elusimicrobiota bacterium | reverse complement strand
CTCTTTCCACTATCCTCTATCCTCTTTTTTAAAATTTATATATATACTTTATCTCAAAAGTGTGTCTTGCGTCTCTTAAAACATCTTCTGCATCGTACTCATAAGCATCATCAGCAAAATCAAGCTCACCATAATTTACATCATAAAATTCAACAGGATAGTGATAAAACTTTTCTTCAAATTTCATATAAATCCGCGAGTTTTTTGAAAATTTCATCTTTGGCTGAATGCTTATGCTTGTATATTTTGTTTTGCTCACCCCAGGGTCTTTGTCAATTTTTATTTTTGTTACAACTTGAAACGCCTTTGAAAATCTGTATTTCAATTCTGTTTCAGCGGTGCTGTATTGCCAGTAATTAAAAGGTATATATTCATCTATGTGATAATAAATACTTTCACTAACTTCGTATTTCCATCTGATTCTTAAATCACTTGAAGGTGCCCATGTAAGGCGAAATCTCATTTTATTCCATCTTTCATAAATCTGGGTATAATAACTTGTATCCCACCACTTCATTTTTTCATCCTCGTTTTGTATCTGGTATTGAAACAGGGCTTTAAGTTTTTCTGAAATTGGATATTCTGTTTGAAAATAGGTTTTGTAAAATCTTTTTGTATTAATTTCTTTTATGGGATTTACCTCTCTGTAAAACTCCCCTGAAATTCTCAATTTAAGTTTTTTTGTCTGGGTTTTGACTTCCATAAAGAACTTTTCGTAAGGGTTGTCGCCTGAAACATGCCAGTTGTAATAATCAGAGTCAAATCTGTGAAAGCCAAAAAGAAATGATGTATAGGAAAAATTATACAAACTTGCTATCTGAAAGGCAGAGCCCTTCTCACTTTCCTTTGTTGTATCTATGTTGCTTGTGTATTTATCGTGAAAAGACGAAGCCCAGTCAAGGAAAAAAGTGCCATTTCCAAAAGTTGTATCTATTCCAAATCCAATGCAATTCTGTCTGTTTCCTGAAAACTTATATTTTATGTATTTGATGTCCTCTTCATCCCACTCTGCCCAGTCCTCTTCTGTCCAGTCAGAGGTATCTTCTGGTTCAACAGGTATAATATCCCTTGAAAATCTCTCTTTGTATCCCTCTATGTGAAAATTATAATTGCCAAGGGTTGTAAAAAAATAAAAGCCATAATTTCTTTCAAGAAGATTATTCAGGTTGTTGAAATTCTCACTGGAACTTCCTGTAAAACTCACACTTGTGTAGTTGGATTTTGCAGAGCCATCAGGATTTAATTTTGCAGTTTTCCATTTATCCGAAAACCACAGAGCATAAGTATAGGAGGGTCTGCTCTTCTGCAAGGCAATTCCATAAAAACCTGCATTTTTATTTGATGGTCTGTATGGTTCAACCCCTTTTTTAAGTTTGCTGAAGGCACTTATTGTTTTGGAAAGTGAACCAAGAACAAGCCCCCTCCCAAAATTGAGTTTAAAGGAACCCATAATAAAAGAATTAAATCCAAGAAAATTTTTGCCATAAAAATAATTATTAACAAGATAATATCTTTTGAAATTTTCCCAGTTTATTTCTCTGCTCCATGCATCTCTTTCAGCAGTAAATGAAACCTCAACATTATCACTGTAAAAAAATCTCAGACGCGAGAAAATGTATTCAGGATGATGAAATATAACAGGGTATTCTCTCTGCTTGTCTGTGAAGGGTCTTGAAAGGCGATGGGTTATTCTCATCTCTCCTCTCAATCTTTCAAGTTCTTCGGCAACATATACAGTAACAAATGGGCTTATTGCCCTAAACATTTCTTTTGTCATCCCAGGAACATCTTTAAGGTCTTCCACGCTGCGAAAGCCACCTCTTCTTACTCTTTCGCGAATAATGTTTATAATAACCGGTGGTGTTAAGAGAGGCAGTTTCATCAAATCAGTTCTGTCAACAGTATTTAAGTCAAGAGGATTTCTCCTGAAATCTTCAAGTTCGTCTGTATCCAGATCTTCATATCCAATTTTTTCATCTTCTATATCCTGTATCACATCATCATAGATATCCTCAAGGTCTGAATCAGAAATTTTTGCAAAAACAAAAGGATTAAAAACCGTAAAAATAAGAACAATACACCTGATGAGTTTTATTAAATCCTTTGTCATCTGGCATCTTTCATTTTCTGTTCTCAATTGCTCTTTTACACTTTTCTATAAGGCGTATTGACTGAGGATGGGTCGGGTCAAGTTTTAGAATTTTTTCAAAAAATTTAATTGCCTCTTCATAATTTCCTGCCTGATAGAGTTTTAACCCCTGATAATAATACTGCTTTTTTAACTTTGTGATTTCTCCCTCTGAAAGTTTTTTTCTTGCAGGTTTTTCTGGTTTTTCTTCCTCTTCTTCTGGTGGAAATTCCTCTTCGGGAACTTCCTCTTCGGAAACTTTTCCCACATAAATATAATCCCTTATTTTTTCCAGAACCCTTTTCCTGAATCTTGGAACATTCAAAAGGTCTTCTATGCTTTTGAAAGGACCGTGTGCTTTTCTGTATTCAACAATCCTGTGTGCTGTAACCTTTCCAATACCCGGCAGAGAATCAAGTTCACTGACATCAGCAGTGTTTATATTTACCTTTTCTACAATTTCTCCAGAAGGAGCAGAAATTCTGCTCTTTACTTTTCTTGTTTTTTTCTTCTTTTTCCTTCTGTATTTGGCAGGTGCTGCAAGTTCTCTTTTCTCTCCCCATCTGAAAGAAAGAGAAAAAAGATGTTGATTTGAAAGGGATTCGTGCGTTTGAAAGGCATAGTCAATGTCAAAAAACTTCAACATCAATCCAAAACCAAAACTCGTCTGAATTGGATATGTTTGAATTCCAAATCTCATACAAAAACTCGGCGTGACAGTAAATTCTATCCCTGAATGAAAGATATTTTCGTCTCTATCAGCAGGAATCACCCATTCAAAAGCAGAAACCATTCCCCGAAACGGCCTTAAAGAAACTCCATAGGAAAGTTCCCTGTAAATGTCTTCTCCTGCAATTTGGGGTCTATTCAAACCTTTCATCACAAATCCTATTGCAAGTTTTGTTGAAACAAGACCCAGTGCACCAAAATCAAAAGCAAAAGAACTTGCGCTGGATGTATTTTCTATATCAAGAGATAAAAATCTCAGATTATATCCTATATATCCCCCCTGTGTTAAAAGAAAACTGTGTGTGAAAATGGTCTCTTTTTCTCTGTAAAAACCTGAACCAAATGAAGTCATATTTAAAGCAAAAGAACCAAGTTTTACCGTTGGGAGGGAAAAACCAAAATCCTGATACTTTAAAGAGCTTTCACCATAAAGAGAGACCTGTGAAAAAGACAAACTTGTTGCACTGAAAAGATTTAATCCTGCAGGATTGTAAAAAGGGGCATTTGCATCATTTGAAATTGAAACAAACGCTCCACACATTCCAGCAGGTCTTGCAAGAAAGGTTCTGCTTTCAAAAGCAGCATTTGCAAAAGTAGAAAAGTAGAAAAGTAGAAAAGTAGAAAAGTAAATAAAAAATATTTTTTTCCAGTTTCTCACCTTCCCACTCCTATCTTTTTCTTTTTATGTGAGTGGTTCTGTCAGGAAGGGCTCTGAGAGCGAGGAACTTGACCCCAGTCCGCAGCGAACGGAGAGCGAGCCATCTTACGCGAGCGTCCCTGACTGACAGAACCACGAACATTTTCACAATTTTTTTCCTATTGCAACAACTTTCTGTTTCCTGACAACACCACCTGTATCCTGGTCTGCAATTTCAAGAAAAATTATATACATGCCCATTGGCAGAAACCTCTGCTCGTTATCCCTGCCATCCCAGATATAGTCATAGTGTTTTGAAGAAAGAAGAGAGCCTCTTACAATGGTTCTTACAAGCCGACCCATTGAATCATATATTTCGAGTTTTATTTTTGCCTCTGTTGTGGGGGCTTTTTCCAGATTAAATACAATTCTTACTTCCTTTGAGCATCCATCTGGAGTGCTTCTCGGGAAAAAAACCTTTATCTGCTCATTTTCATGACCCTGGAGAGTGCTGAAAGTTTTAAGACCTGTAGTTTTTAAAAATGCAGGCATTGGGAAATAATCAAGCGTCACTTCATCAACATATATGTCATTGTTATTGTTTACATTCTCCCTTACATCTACAACAACTTTTGCATAGGAAGAGCCTGCTGGTGCGGAAATAGAAGAAACGCTGAGGGGCTGCCATGTGTCAAAACTCTTCAATTTCTGACCTTCCACATAACCCGTTTCACCGAGTTCCTGGTAGGATGAATCAAACCATTTCACATAAATTCTGACTTCTGAGTCCGATGGAGAACCGCCTGCATCGTTTGAAACATAAAAGTAAGCACCAATAGAAAATGCCCAGTCATCAGGGGATGGAATTGCAATATAATCGGATGACTCAATGCCTCTACCTGAAAAAGCAGAAGTGGGGTCTTTGAATCTGAGTGAATAAACGCCTTTGTAACTCTGGGAATTTGAAACAAGTATACTGGATTCTGTTCCTACAGCACCCCATCCTGTGAGGTCTCCTGTTTCAAAGCCCGAATTTGTCTGGAGGTTTGCGCAGTAGGCAATTCCAGCACAAAAAAACAAAATCAAGATAGTCAGGGGGCATAGCCCCCTGAAACCCCCATTTCCTTTATAATTTTTTACTGCCCTCATAAATCCTCATCTATCTCCTGACTATCTTAAAAAAAAATTTATTCCATATTTTACAAAAAATTTTATCTTATCCATCGGAAATTGAAAATTTCCGATGCGATACTTTATTTTTCACTTTCAAGCCTCGGTGGAATTTTTATTCCCTTTAGTTCTATTATACCAGCAATTATTGCTCCTGTAAAATATATAACCCACAGATATGTATAATACCGTCCGAAAAACGCAGCAACACCTGCAATAAGAAGAGAGCCAGCAAACACAATCAATGTAAGTTCCAGATGATACCACTTCTTTGGCATCATGTTATAAATGGAAGTTTGAGGGAAATTGTGTCTTTTATGTCTGATAATCCCTGCAGCAAAAAGGCAGTAACCAACAGGAGATATTCCCTGAACAAGAAGATGAATCAGGATAAGTTCAAATCTTTTGTGCCCTTTTGAAAACCACTGAGCGTCGTAAAGAGTGAAACCATTATATTTTGCGATGATTTTTGAACCATCTACCGCAGCAATGTTTATGAGTATAAAAATTATTCCCATAAAAACCGCCACAACAATTGCTGCTGCCTGCGTTGTCTTTGGAACCTTTTTTTCTTCAGATGTCCAGTTAAAAATGGCAATAAGCATTGCAGGGGCAAATACGGAAATCATAATAAACTGTCTGATGCAATTTATAACTAAAGGATAGGGATGTGGGCCCAGAATGTTTTGCAGAGGTCTTGATATGAGCCAGAGCCCCAGCGAGACAAAAGCAATGTATCTTCCTCGTAAAGTCAGTTCTCCGAGTATAAGGGTTCTGCTTCTAGCAACCTTTTTAATCTGCCTTGCCATTACAAAATAAATTATGCCAGCAGCAACAGGAAGCAGTATATTAAGAAAAAACATAAAATTTTTCCTTAATATTCGTCAGAATACTCCTCTCCTGATTCTTCCCTGTATCTTTCAAGAAGGGCTTTTTCAATAACTTCTTTCAGATTTTTTGCTTTGATTTCAACCTGTGGAATCCATCTCCCCCCACCCTCAGGTGGTCTTGCAGGCCAGGAAACCCATGGTCCTCTGTTTTTTTCCATAATTTTGCATTCAATTTCAATTTTGTTGTTGAAAATAACCGAGCAGAAAACCTTTAATGTTGAGGGTCTGGTATAGGGTGAATACTTTGAAATCCTGTAAGAAATTTTGCTTGATGTCCTAACTGATGGCTCTTTTTTTACTATTGCTGAAATAAGTTCTTTTTCAAAAGCAGGGTCAAGAATTTTCACCTGTGGATAGACCCTGTTTGTTCTTGAAACATAAACCGGGTATTCAAGCCGCGTGCGACCACCAATTTTTTTGACTTTTATCTCGTTAATTTTTATTGCATTGTTCAAAACAACACTTGCAATTGCTTTTGTGGTTCCCGCGCCTGAAACAGGAGTTACCTCAACATCAGTTACTGTAAGAGGCAATGTTTTGCCGCCTGGAATAATCTCTGCTTTGAAAGAGGTTTCTTTTCTGAATTTTGTGAGAACGGATTTTTCTATTCTCTTTTTTATTTCAGGTTTTATAATGTTTACAACCTTTACCCATTTGCCTTCAATTTTCTCAGATGGCCATGATACCCAGGGGCCTTTTCTTCCTTTCATAACCTTGCACTCAACTTCTATTTCATTGTTAAAAGCAACTGCTGAAAATGCTTTTAGAGAACTTCTTTTACCTTTGGGTTCATACAAGGACATCTTTGTAACCTTAAAGGAAAGACGCTTTGAAGGTGATCCAACAGGTTTCCCTGTCTTTATTGCCTGTATAACTCTGTCTTCAAGTGCAGAGTTTAAAAATTTTGCCTGAGGATAAACCCTACCCGACCTTGAAACATAGACAGGAAGTTTTATCTTTATCCTGCTTCCTCTTTTTAAAACTTTGATTTTAGAGATTTTAAGATACCCATCAAGAACAACCGTTGCGTTTCTTCCTGAAACCTTTACATCTGTAACACCCATTAAGGCAAATACCTTTGCATTTAAAAGAACAGCCAAGAATCCTGCCATCAGGAAATTCAGAAATTTTTTCATAAAAACCTCCTTTTTAGCGAATAGTGGATAGGGGGAAGAGGGTAGAGGATAGTGGATGGTGGATAGAAATATGATTCTTCGGCTTCGTCGGGTCGCGGTCTTTCCCAATCTCCTAATTTCGCTTCATTTTTCATTCTATCCTCTTTCCTCTATCCACTTTCCTCTTTTTGGCAGACCAAGGGTCTCGAACTACATTATCGACCTCCAACCTCTGTTTTGGCAAAGCAATCTTTGCAACTACATTTTATTATATCATTTATCATCAAGTTTTGGAATAATTTTCTTTATAAGATTCTCAATTCTCTTAAATGTTTTTACATAAAGTTCTTTTGGTCCGCCAATGGGGTCTGGAATATCCCCCTGTTCTCCTGCAAACTCTGTTAAAAGATGGACCTTTTTAAAATACTGTGGAAAATTTTGCTTTATGAAATTTCTGTGTTCCTGTGTCATAACAAGAACAACTTCCGCATTCCGAAGCAGGTCTTCTGTAAGTGGCTTTGAAGTGTGGTTGGAAAAGTCAATGTTCTCCTCATTAAAAACCTCTTCAAGAGCACCAAAAATTCTATAATCAGGATTCCCAGAAATGCCTGCTGAATTTACGAGAATGTCCTTTTTCAATTTTTTCAAAATTTTTTCTGCCATAAGAGACCTGCAGGTGTTTCCTGTGCAGACAAAAAGAACTTTTTTCACATTGACCCTTCCCTTATAATTTCAACCTCACCTGAGGAAACATCCAGAACCGTTGAAGGAAATCCTTTAAGAGGTTTTTCGTCAACAATGACAATATCCGCTTCTTCTATAATCCTTTTTTCTATCTGATTTTTTTTATACGGAGGGGATTTGCCTGATGTATTGGCAGATGTGGTTGCAAGAGGACCTGTTTCTGAAATGAGTTTTAAGGCGAATTTGTGATTTGGAACTCTTAATCCCACCTTTTTTGTGCCTGAAGCAACAATAAGGGTTACAGCACCTGGCCAGTACTCCTTCATTAACATTCTGATTCTCTGATGAACCCTGCCAACTATGTGAGATGCCTGGCGCCAGGATGAAAGCAAAATTGCAATGGGTTTTTTTCTTGGTCTTTTTTTTATTCTATAAATTCTTTCAATGCTTTTTTTGTGTTTTATTGATGCGCCTATTCCATAAAGCGTGTCTGTTGGAAAAACAATAATCCCACCGCTTTTTACAGTTTCAATAATTCTCTTAAAATTCTGCTTTTTTAGCGCATCCCTTACAGTAAAAACTTTATCTTTCATCATCCCCCCTTTCAAATACGTCATTCCCTTCACTTTATCAGCATTGAAGCAAATCTGACTGCCTGGGCATTTGTTGGAAACACTCCAACACCCATCTTTTCAAATTTCTCTTTTTGTCGGGCTCTATTCTGGGGGTCTAAATCCGTGCCTGTAATTGAGGTAATAAAAATAATTTCACGATTCTGTTTTTTCGCTTTTGTTTTTGCCTGCTTTATTGCAGGAAAAAACGCTGAAGCAGGGTCAGGATGTGCCCCATATCCAAGAACAGCATCCAGCAAAATTACAGCAGTGCGTGGGTCATTTGCCTCCTGTAGAATTCTCTGGTTTCTCTTTGTAAAATCAATCATCGGATGAGGGGTGCCAACAGTAAAATAATCATCGCCCATATCAAGGGTTGTGTTCCCTTTACTTTTTTCAAGGTTTTTTAAAACTTGCGAATTTTCAAGCGGAACATTTGAAAAAAACTTTATCCCTTTTTCAGTTAAAATAAGGTTTGCTTCATTGCAGAGTGTTCCTCCTGAATAAAGGGCTCTTAAAAACTTCTGCGATGGGGAAAGTTTCTTTCGTAAGTTTTTCGCTTTTTCTTTTATCTTATTCAGGGGTTCATCAAATTCAGTTGAATTAAATCTTTGCCCTTTTGAAATTGCAACCGCACACTTTGCTGCATCTTCAAGGGTTTTTACAAAATAGACATTTTTCTTCTCCCCCTCAGTGTAATCTTTTCCCAAGAATAGAATAACAAAGGGTTTTTTGATACTGAAAACCTTTGAAAGAATTTTTGACTTAACTTCTGGTGATGGAATTTTTGAAACAAGAACAATAACTTTTGTTCTGGAATCTTTTGCAAGAAGAGAAATTCCTGCATCCATTGTTATACCGCCAACTTCTTTTTTTAGGTCTCTTCCCCCTGTGCCAATTGCATGTGAAATTCCGCAGCCGTAATTCGCTATTATAGAGGTGACTTCCTGAATTCCTGTTCCTGCTGCCCCAACCATTCCAATATCTCCTCTTGGCACAGCATTTGCAAAACCAAGACCAATTCCATTTATAATTGCTGTTCCACAATCAGGACCCATCACAAGAACACCTTTCCTTTTACCCAGTTTTTTCAAAAAAACCTCGTCAGAAACAGGGACATTGTCGCTGAATATAAAAACATTTTTCCCGTTTAAAATTGCTTTTTCTGCTTCCCTTCTTACATAAGGACCAGGAATAGAAATTTGAACGAGATTTGCATTGCGATATTCCCTAAGTGCTTCGTCAGTAGATGTAATCTCTCTTTCCTTCTCCTCTTTCTCCTCTTCTTCTGTTTGACTTAAAAGTTGTTCAATTCTTTGAAGAGCCTGCTTTTTTACAATGTCGCTTTTAATTTTAAGTGCAATAACAAGGTCGTTTGGCTGTGCGGATTGTCCATCTTTTGCAAGGAGTCCTGCGTTTGAGAGAATTTTCTTATTTTCTGGCGTTCCCATCATTACAGAAACATCCTCAACCCCGCTCATCTTTTTTATCCTGCTGCTTAAAGACATAAGGAAAACAGAATCCATATAGAGATTTTTTTTGACAACATTTACAACCATAGAAACCTCCTTCTCATAAATAGTGAATGGTAAACAATGAAAAGTAAATAGCGAATAATCATTTGCTTTTTTTATTTTTTTACACTTCACCATTCGCCATTCACTTTTCACTGATTTTATTATAGCATATTTTTTGTTAAACTTTTAACATGAAAAGGTTGAAAATTCTATTTTTTTTTCTTATTTCATCCAGTCTTTTTGCAAAAAGCATAGAAAAAGCATTTAAACCCGACCTTTATTATACCTATTTAAGTTTTGCAAAAACCCTGACAGTAAAAAAAATCTATCAGATTGAAAAATCCGAATTTGACCTTTATAAAAAACTATTTTTTAATTCTCTTTCACCCCAGACCTTTCTTTTTGAAACTTTTATAAGCCCCCTGCCTGTTGTTGCATATTATACAAAAACTCACCACAAAACAATTTATGATAATTTTGATGCTGGAGAGAATTTTAACCTCTTAAATATCCTTACAGCCGGTGAAGAAGACCCATGGGGAATATCTCTATTCGTGGGTAATATAGTTCCGTTTCTCCCACCGGGAAAAAGACACGGTTACAGCGGTGTTGCATACAGTGGTTTTTTATTCACAATAGGCAACAAACATCTGAAAGACAATCTCCTCTATGATGATGACTGGTTTCAGTTTGAATGGAAAATAAAAGGAATAAAAATTACGCGATTTAATAAAAAAAAGTGGAGTTTCAGAATGGGATTGAAATTTCATGACAACAAAATGATTTCAGACACCTTTTATCTTTCCCTTTTCAGAGACAGAATTGATTACATAAAAAGAAAATTCGGTCTGTGGCGAAATTCCACTTTTGACCTGTATTTAGGAGTGAGGAAAAGCGACTTAAAACCAACAAAAGTTCTTTTTCTCTTTGGAAAAAATTTTCCAAAAGTTATAAAAAGGAAAATTGTAGTTTATACAGTAAACGCTGGGATTCTGTGGGAGGGTGCCAATAAGTACTCTGATGTCCTGAAAGAGGAAAAAGAAATGCCTTCCCTTCAATTTATTTTAAGACCTTCAATAAAGTTTTAGCCTGCATTATTCATGCATCCCCGATGAATATCGGGGACAGCCCAGTCCTCTAAGCAATAATACTTTTCCTCCTGATTTCATAATTGCCTCAGTTTTATTTCTCCAAGCAAATCTTTTCAATCGGCATAGAGGGCTGGGCTGGGCTAACCCAGCCCCTTCTTTACGAAGGGGCTGCCCAAAGGGTGAATTATTCACACTTACATTCTGTATTTGGTAGATTAACAATAAATAATATAGTGTGAATAATTCAGGTTAGTGTCGTATGTGTCTCTTTTTGGGCGGGGATATTT
>JAGHAG010000051.1 GCA_021161625.1 Elusimicrobiota bacterium | reverse complement strand
TTCTATAACTTTTTGAAATGATGATATTGCCTGTAAATAATTTCTAAGATTTTGAAACTCAATTATGCCAATTTTATATTGAACTTTAGCACATCTTTTATCATTTGGATATTCAGATATAAATCTCTGATATTCCTCAATTGCTAAAGAATATTTATTTATTTTATAGAAGTAAATATTTCCTATTGTATATTGCGCAGTTGCTGCCAGCTCAGTATTCGGATATTTCTTTACTATTTTTTCATATTTCCTAATTGCTTTTTTATATTGACCTTTATCCTTTAATTGTTCTGCCTTTTTAAAGTTATATTCTACTCCACAACCTATAAGAAAAAAACAACTAAGGAATAAAAAGAAAATAAAATTACTTATTATTTTCATTCTTTTACCCTCCACTTTTTTTGGATCTTACTTTTCAGTATGTCTCTATATCTTATCGCAAACAAAAATCTTTTAAAAGTTACTCACAAGTTGAATATTCTTTCATTCCCATGATGTAAGGAATTTCACCGATCTGTTGTTCCTCGCTATTAGTGAGCCGTTTTTTCTGCTATTTTTATATCCTTTCAAATTATTCCAATTTTGGCAAAAAGCAGGCCAAAAACTGGAAAGCTTCCTATAACTTCCCTTTAAAATCAAAAAAAGGGGAAGTATCCCCTTAAACCCCTCCAGAACATTATATATAGTGCTACATTTATACACGCTTTTTAGCCTTAAATTTTTTAGAATGTTTTTTCTGAAAGCATTCATTAATGTCTTTAAGTAAATCACTAGCTAGTTCTTCGTCTAATTGTTTAAGAATTCTGTGTTCTTTCAAGGCAGATTCTTTATCTCCAGAGTCTATATATTCTACACCCCGAATGTAGTGTCTCATAGCAGGGTCATTTTCGAGCTGATCTGCTATCCAATTTCCCCTTTCAATCTCACTTTTCCATTTTTGTTTCATCTCTGTTCAAATCTGAAAAAATCGCTTCTTTTTTTCCAAACCCCCAAAAAGGGCATAGAACAAAATGCGACTCAATCTATTCATCCTGATTTACTTTTAGCAAATTCTATTGTTTTTTTAAAGTCATTCGACCGCTACATTTCGCAGACCAAGGGTCTGCAACTACAATTTGGCAAAGATAACTGGCTTTTTTGCGTTTTAAAGGTTTATTTTTAGGATGTTTTAAGGAAAATCCTTGTATTTTAAGGATTTTCATTTTAAAAATGAAAATGGGGTTCTTAGGGGCAAAGCCCCTAAGATTTGATTTTCCTGAAAATTTGGAAAATTTTCAGGGTCGTTGTTGGAGCGAAGCGACAACGATTCTAAAATATAATTCTATAATATATTCTGGATTTTTGGCTTATCGTCGGAAAATTGGGCAAATTTGTCACCGCTATGCCGACTTGTTGTCACCGCTATGCCGACTTGTTGTCACCGCTATGCCGACTTGACTGGGTGGTTAGTTCCCATGTTGGCTTTCTCCTGGCAATTTAATGGAGTAACCTTCAAGATGAGCCACTAATTGCCAGTCATATAGCCCTTTTTCTATTTTTACAACCATTTTTCTGTTATCTGCCAATCTCTGTTCATTGATTTCTTTTATTGCTTTTTCAAATATTTGCTTTCGTTTGCCTTTATGTTTTTGCCATTTTGCTTCTGGAAGATGAAGGATTTTGATTAGATTTGAAAGATTTATACACACTTCATTGTGGGATCTGAGGTTTGGTTCAAGATAGAGCCAGAGCAAAAAGGCAAGTTCACTGTGTACAGAGAGCATTTCTTTTGGCCGGATGACTGCGTGTTTTTGAAGTAATTGCCAGCTGACTGAGGAAGAAAAATAGACGCGGAAAATAGTTTCTTCCCCCCTGCGTGCTTTTTTGTTTATTAAAGCAGCATCACCTATTAAGTAAAAGCCGTATCCTTTTATCCATTTTAAGTTTAACTCTTCAAGGTGAAGATAATAGGGCATAGACTTGAGTTTGGCAATTTTATCTCTTAACCATCGCAAATTGTCTTTACTGAGGTGCTGCCAATTTTTCCAGCCCAATTTTTTTGCTAATTCCTTAGATGAAACTATAACATGGCAAATCAAAGTTCCATCTTTAAATCTGATATAAGGACAGCCCTTTTCAGCCCAGATTAATTCCAGGGCTGAAAATATTCTACCATGTTGAACATCTGGTATTCCAAATTCTTCTTTTGAATCCGGGGAGATTTTGCCCCGGGTTAGAGGAACCTCAATAACAGAACCATCAATGCATCTGAATTTGCACAGTATTTTATCGCTTTTCTTTTTGTTTGTTGACAGGGTGAAAAATTCAGGGCCAATAAATGTTGGCCAGGGGATATTTTTCCCAGAATAAGGTGCTGGCATTTTTTCAGATTCGCCTTTTTCATCGTTTGGAATTGAAATTGGTCTGAGATGATGAAAAAGTTCTTGCTGTGTTTTTTCAAAGTATGTGTTTAGTTTTTCTGCTGGGTTTTTTAACTTTGAGTTTAAATTCATTCGTTCTTTTAGAAGAGTTACTAAGTATTTTCCAGGGTGTTTAATATCCTTGATGCGCATTTGATGTTTTAATTCTGCGAGGTCTTCTTCTACGCGCCTTATCCCAAGTTCTTTTATGGCTTTTTTCCAGAAGGAGCGGCTTTTAGAATCTCCGGTGATTCGGATTATTTCACTCAAGACATATTTTTCTTGGTCATTCATGACTCTATTATATCATAATCATCGGTTTTTTTAATAGGAAGATCATTATCTTGAGCAATTTTTCTAGCAGTGTCTTCAGACATCAAAACAGTAGATGTCCTATGCCCGAATTCTTTATCAACTATTGTAATTTCTCTTAGTATTTCACCGAAATGTTTAGTGCCCGCTACTACTTTACCTATCCAAATTTCTCCTTTGCGAGGGATATATGCTGGTTTAATAAGTGATTTTTTGCCTGCTAAGAATAAGTCAAATTCTTTTGAAAATACTTCTAATATTTTTTTAAAGTCTTTGTCGGTCATTTTTTCTTCAGGTTTTTTAATACGAGCCGTTCTATCGTGCTGGACATAGATTCCCCTGTGTCTGCTTTATGATACATCAAAAGCCGGTATGCTTCATCTGCGAGGTGAATTGTTCGAATGGATTTTTTTCCGGAGAGTTTAATTTTTTCATCTTTTACATTTTTCTTTTTTTGTTTTCTTAATTTTTTATTTTTTTGTTTTTTTAATGCAATACTTTTTCCATTTTTGCCCTCAATCCATTCCTTAGCAACCTTTGCTAAACTTGCTTTTGCCATTTTTCTACCTCCTTTCGTAAATTTTTAAATTCTTCCACGGCGGGATTGTCGGGGGCATATTCGAAAATTGTTTTGCCTTCAATCCCCGACTCGCATAATGCTATTCTCTGCGATATCTCTGTTTTCATAACGGGAATGCCAAAGCTGGTTAATGCTTCCCGGGCTTCCCTGCCGAGCACGGTTCCGACTATCTTTCTTGAAATAAGCAAGTAGGATTTTACTTTAATGGCTCCCAGTTTTTCTCCTTCTTTTATAAGGTCAATTGTTTTTTTGACTGAGCGGATGTCGTAAGGGCTGGGTGTAACCGGAATTATTGCGTAGTTGGATAATGTGAGGACGGTTTTTTCAATCGAATCGTTGGCAGGGCCGCAATCGATAATTACATAATCATAGTTTCTTGAAAGCTGTTTTAATTTGGCGGTTAATTTTTCCGCATTCCAGGGGGCATCAGTTATAAATAGGTTTTTATGCAGCAGTTTTTCGACAGGTTGTTTTTTTCTACTTCCATACCAATCTGAGACCGTTCCCTGCGGGTCAGAGTCAACCAGAAAAACCGATTTTCCTTTTTTATCCAAAGCGCCGGCTAAGTTTATTGATACAGTGGATTTTCCCACTCCACCTTTTCCGTTTATTATCGCAATAATTAAAGCCATAATTAAATTGTAAAATAAAAAAATAAAAATGTAAAGGGGTAATTTTGTTGAATTGACTATTTTTATAAATTCGGGAAATTTTTCGCGCTCATATTTGCGATTTAAGGGGGCTAAAATTTTTTGTTAATGGTTTTATACCCTGGAAATTCAAATTTGAAAGTTGGAATTTCTGGAAAATGAGGTTGTGTTTATTTTTTGATGCCGAGGTATTTTTCTTTTATCTTTTTGCCCTGGCGCCAGACAGCATATTTGTATTTGTTTTTGCGGATCCGGATGTGGCCGAGGTAGTATTCGGACTCGTTGATTATGACAATGACTTTGCCGGTTTGGTGATTTTCATAAATTCCTGGAGGGATTTTCCGGAAGCGCTGTCTGCTGGTTTGTCCTTTTTTTGAATTGCTCATTTGTAATTTTATCATAAGTAGGGTAATGGGTCAAGGGATATGGACGGGGGAAGGGAAGATTTTTTGATGATTTTTTGTGTCCTACAAAAGAGCGGGACTTTGGAAGGGTTAGGTAGGGCAAAATGCAAGAATGTATCGTCAAGGGTTTTGTTTTACCCTACGGCGGAAAGTTTACATAATTGGAATTATCAATCAGCAGAACTAACAGTAGGTGCCTTTAGTTCTGCGCCTTATGAAAACAATTGTAATCTCTTTTCGTAAAGGATTTATTGTATATCCAATTCGGAAAGCACCTTGCCTTATTCTATAATACCCTTTTTTCTTGATTTTCTTAACTCCTCGGGGAAGAGGATTAATTTTCAGATTTTTTATATCTTCGGCAATTCTTTCCAAATCTTTTTTCGGGATTTTTTTGATATCTTTTTTTAGAGATTTTTTGAAAATAAGTTTATACATTTATTCCCCTCTGCTTTAGAATTTTGTTCCATTCTTTTTCAGAAAAGGTCGGTTCATTTTGTCTTGATTCAAAAAGTGCAATATCTTCCTCTTCTTCTTTCAATTCTATTAACCTGTCTTGAACTATTTTGGAAACAAATTGATTCATTCTTAGACAGTGTGCCTTACAAAAGTTTTTTAGCTCAGTTACCAAATCCACAGGTAAACGCATTCCTACAAGAACATTTTTTGTTTTCATGATCAATCACCTCCTATTGATATGCTAACATATGTTAGCATATGTTAACATATTTGTCAAGAGGTAATTTTACCGATCGGTTTTTTCAAGGGGTGGTGGTCGGGGTTTTTGGGAAAATAAAGGCAGGAAAAAGTTTACATAATGTTTGTTATGTAAACCCTTTAGGGCGAAGTGAAAAGGTGAGGACAGTCGAAGCGTTAGCGGAGATCCCGATGTAATCGGGAGGGAAGTTGTGATAATGCCGGCATTATCACAAAGTGAGGGTTTAGGCGAAAGGGTGGAGAAATTGAGGCTCCGCCCTGTAGCCGTTAAAAACCCGAACGGCTTCCCCGGTGGCCACCCCGCACTTTTTGTAAAAGTGCGGGGGTGGACAGTCCGAACCTTTTCACCGCTTTTTCCTGCCAATACCTTTTGAGCGGAGTTCAGACAAGATGCCGAGAGGACGGTTTTTGTGGAAACTACCCATTATGAAAAACTGAGTAGGTCTCTCGGCAGATTGGCTGGACGGAGCGATTCCTTACAAGCGAAGCGCGCTGCTAAGCGAACAGCCACTGACGACCCCCGATTTTATCGGGGGGAGGAAGTTCCCGCCCTGCTTTACTGAAAATGTTTTGCCTTACAAAGGGCGGGATGCCCCCGATTTATCGGGGGCAGGGCTGTGAGCGTCAATTATTCATTCTTTTTTGTAATTTCTTTGATGGAATAAATTTTACTGTGTAATATGCTGGAATGGTTATTATTTTTCCTGTTCCAGGATGCCTGATTCTTCTTGCTTTTTTTCTTTTTCGTGTGAATGTTCCAAATCCCCTGAAATAAACTCTTTTATTTTTAATCAGGAATTTCGTTATATCTTCAAGAATGAAGTCTATTATTTTTTCTGATTCTACCTGAGTGAGAAAAAATTTTACTGCAACATCAATGGATAAATCTTGTTTGTTCACTTTTTCCTGATTAGCGGAATTATCTCCACTGCCAATCTCTTTGATATTCTTTTTGTTGAGACGGATTCTGATTCAAGACCGCAATAATAACGGCGCAGTTTGCCACGGACTCTTTCCTCTTCAATCAAAAATCTTTCGTTTCTGTATTTCTTTTTTCTGATTTCCTTCAGCCATTTATTAAGTAGTCGCCATTGTTTGCCAGATTTTTGAGGGAGCCGATATCTGGATATTTTGACTTCTTCTTCTGTGAGCATGTCCGGAGTTATCATATCCATACATTTGATATTTTTTATACCGTAATGTTTCAGGTCCTCAATAAATGAGTTTCTGACAATCCAGCCATGTGGGTCAAAATCAACAACGCTGAAAAGATAAACTGTCCTGCGCAGATTAATGCCTCTGGCTTTCATATCATCAACAAAATATTCAATATTGAGAACTGAAGGCTTTCCACCAAGAGCGATAATGCTACAGTCATATTTATCCCTCATTTCAGATAAAAACTGCTGGTGTCCTAACTTCTCTGAAAAAAGGATTATGTGTGCATTTTTGCCAACTTTCCTGTGTGCCTGGTTCTCATCCCGGAAGCCGATATCTGAGTATCTCATCAGTTTGTATTTTTTCACCAGGTCAACAATAATCGCAACCAGCTGCCTGTATTGGTTATCCGGCTTATCAGAAAGCGCTCCTGCGCGTGAAAGGGTGGGTTTGATATACATATACCAAAAAGTGCGAATTAGCTCATTTAAGGGCGGTTTCTGGCCATTTATGATGCGTTCTCTGGTCTGCCAGACAATGTTCCGCATCAGTTTGGTGACATTGATCTTGTATCTCTTGGCGCGTTGATGGAAATTCTCAATAAGCCACTCCCTGGATTGGTCATGTATCAAAACATCAAAATGACGAATTCCTAATTTCTTGAGTTTCAAAATGAACTTCCCAGAGTATTTTACAGTCATAGAAGCATTTTAGCATATTTTTTATGATTTTTGAAGATAGAAGTTGTTTACCTGAATTAGCGAATAAATGGGCTGTTTAAGGTTTCTATTTTATACGGGTATAGATAATTGTTATTAAGTGCAGGTGAAAAACTGAAACTTGAGGAGTCTATTTTATGCTAGAATAAGATACAATCTGAAAAATCTTTAGGGTCAAAATTTGGCCTCCCGCTAAATATATTCACTTGGGGTATATAAAATATCATCGGAGGGCCCTGTGGATATTCTAATTTACCGATTTTCCATAGTAGAATAATACGACCTAAGTTTCGACAAAGCAATGCCAATCCATCTTCTTTCCATTCCTTAATTATTTTTTCCGTATCAGTTCCAATCCAGAAAGCTGGCACAGTATCGAATTTTGAAATAAAAAGTTTCTGACTCTCTGCACTATACCCCTTCATAGGACAATTTTGTTTTATATGTTCTTTTAGTTCTTCAATAGTTCCTTTACAACCACATCCAAGACAACAATAATTATCCATTAAGATATCTTTTTTCACTGCTCCGTTTTTTCCAAAAATTTCTCATATTATCATTTTGTTAAATTCTAATCAGATTTGTCAAATATGATACGTCTGTTATCGACTTATTCGTACCCGTTTTACTTTATGGGCTTGTATACTTTATGATTTTGCTGATCCTCCCAGGTTGTGCCCAATTGCAAGTTCCTTTTATTTCCACAGGATTTAACATAATTTGCTGATTTTTCGCCTTTTCTACGATTTTTAAATTTTGGTGAGCTGTTTTTTTCATTTTTATTCCACCTGCTCTATAATTCCTCTGGTGAAAAATGCAATTCAAATTATTCACCTGATTTATTTTTAGCAAATTCTATTGCTTTTTTCAAACCGTTGCTAAATGCTGAAAAGTCCTCTTCAAAAACCATAATGCGATGATGTTCAAAGGTTTCTCCTGACTTTTTTGATTCTTTGATGACAAGATATTTATCGCCTTTTGAGGTTTCTTTGATGTTAAAAAAATAAGTTCTGCTTCCTGCAACCACTTTTTCTGAAAATAATTCCTTGCGTTCTGAGTCCATAATATCCCCCTTTTGTCGTATCTATTCTCATCCTCTTTTTGTTAACCTGAATTATTCATCCAGCACTTTCTCAGAAAAGTGCTGGGCGGTTTCCTTCATTTAGTATGAATAATCCGGGTTAGGTTAAATTTTCACCAGGTGTGCTTCTACCCAATTCAGTGCCATCAAAATCTTTATCAAAACTTACTATCTTTAGATTATACTTCTCCGCCACTGCATATTGATAAGCATCATCAAAATCGAGTTTAAACTTTTCAGTTACCCTAACAAGGTTCATCAATTCTTCAATTGACAAGGAGCAAATATTTATTCCATCAATAACCATATCGTTCAGAAAATCAATATACAGTTTTTCTTTGCCCAATTTGTATAAAACAACACCAATGGAATGTAAAGAAAAATCAGTCATTACCATTTGCGAAATTTCTACAGTTTGCAAAAATTTCTGTACTTGTTCAGCATTTTTTTGTCTTAACAATCCTTCTAAAATAACATTTGTATCTAACAAATATTTCATCTCAGTCTCGCCATTCTAACGCTTTCTTCTGTAATTCAAGTGAAGTGAAATTTTTACGATATTCCTCTAATCCGCCAAACCAATTTAATGTTGGTTTTTTTTTCTTTCTGCTTTTTTGCGTTCTTCTGCTGAGTAGAAAGTCAATAAAATCACTTATTTCCTTGTATAATTCTGGTGGTAATTTTTTAATTTTTTCTTCCAAATTTTGCTGCATAGAACTCATAATCCACCTCCCGTTAGATACTGGTTTACTATCTTGACCATAACTTTGGAATGCAATAAAAATTTCAACCCTTCTCACTAATAATTTTATACTTTTTTTAGCACAATGTCCAGAAGCTGTAGGATCTCCATACATATTGAAATTTTCCACAAAATTCTTACAAAAAAATTTCCAGAGTGAAGCTACTTATTTAAGATGTTTCTGAGATTTTTCACAATTTGTCATTTGTCACTCCTAATTCTGGATTCCTGCTGGAGTTTATCCCGTAGATTCCTGCTTCCGCAGGAATGACATTTTGTCTATCCTCTTTCCACTGTCCTCTGTCCACATTTATACAAATCCTAAATCCTAAACAAATTCAAATTATCAAAATTCAAATTTTCAAAACCGTATTTGTCAGGATTAAGTCGTTCGCTTCGCTCAGTTTAGTGAATGGTGAAGAGTGAATAGTAAATGGTAAATAATAAGTGGTAAGTGGTGAGCAGAACCTTTTACCACTTCCTGCTAACTGCTTACATTTCACTCTTTTCATTACTTAATCCTTACTACTTAATCCTTACCACTGATTTTTCATTTTCTTTGTCACCTTGTCACTTAGTTACCCTGTCACCTTTACAGCAGATCAAGGGTCTCGAGCTACATTATTTAGTTTTATCTATAAATGTCTTTTCTGTGACCAACTCTTATTATAAGAACAGTTTTCTCCTTTGGGTAAACTTCATAAATAACTCTATAATCACCAACCCTTAAAGAAAAACAACCTTTCAAATCTCCTTTAAGGGGTTTTCCTGAATAAGGTTTTCTGCCAAGGGAATCTATGCTTTTTGCTATAGAAATAAGAAGTTTGCGATTTGTTTTGGCGAGTTTTTTTAAATCTTTGGTAGAATGGGAACTTAACTCAATGCTAAATTTTGAGTTCACTTTTGAGTTTTTCCCATTTTGTTGTCTTTCTTTTACGAAATTCGCTTTTTGCTTGATTAATTTCTTTTACAAGTTTGGGAGTGGGTTTTTCGCCTGCTTCTTTTAAAAGCAATTCATATTCTTCAACCGGGATAAGAACCATTGGTTTATCTATAGTGATTATTTTTGCCATATTTT
>JAGHAG010000183.1 GCA_021161625.1 Elusimicrobiota bacterium | reverse complement strand
TCTGCTCTTTACGGGGCTTCTGCAATTGCAGGCGTGATAAATATCATCACCAAAAAACCTGAGAAAGAACCCGAGGTTGAGGTATCCGCAAGTTTTGGAGAACACAAAACAAACAAGTACACAATCAGTGCTTCAAGAAGGGTGGAAAATATGGATGTAATGGTTGTTGCTCAGAAACACACAGGAGATGAGATATTTGTTGAAGATGAGGACAGAGCACAGATTGATGAAGGGGTTCCTTATTCAGACAGGGTGAGGTCTGATAATACATCTCTGGGAGCAAGGATAAACTTCTATGATTTAACAGGAGATGATAAACTCACCTTTACTGGAAGAACCATAAATGAGTTGAGAAAAGGAGGAGCAAAACCCGGTGTAAAAGAGGGACTGGATATGGAGAATCCTTTTTCAGAAGCAACTGAAAACATTACAACAACAAGGTATGAGGCAACTATTGGTTATGAGAAAGAATTTTCTGCAGGAAATAGTGCTGCAATAAACCTTGCTTATTGCACCCATAACAGAAATGCCACAAACGACACCTTTGTAGGTGATTATATGGCAACCCACAACGATGATTATCCTCCTTCTAATATCTTAAGACCCTATCTTGCTGATGAAAATCTTGTTGTGGTGGACCTAAGTTATAAACAGCCCATAGAAAACCACAAACTGCTTGCAGGAATTCAGTACTCTTACAACAAATTGGAAGAAGAGGGGATGTATGTGGAAATAGAATCCTCAACTCCCTATAAGTCATCCAGTGAAAAGCATGCCAATAATTACGGTGTTTATCTTCAGGATGAATTTAAGCCCACTGATAAACTGGAACTTGTTTTAGGAGTAAGATATGACAAACACAGTTCTGAGGATTCTTTTGCAGGAAGTGGAGATACTATGTATGCCAAAAAGCCGGTCTCTCTTAAATATGATGAAACAGCAGTTAATCCAAGATTTGCGGTAAAATATGAAGTTAGTTCCTCTTTAATTTTAAGGACAAGTATTGGAACAGGTTTCAGGGTTCCTTATGGTTTCAGCGAAGATTTGCATCTCTGTTCAGGTTCTCCAAGAGTTTATAAACCATCAGACCTTGAACCGGAAAAATCAGTGAGTTTCAATTTTGGCATTGACCATCCACATGGAGACCATTATTTGAGTTTAAATTTCTTCAGGACAAATCTCAAAAAGAAAATTGATTTTGCAGATGCAACTGAAGAAATTGCTCAAAAGGGATATGATTATGTATGGCAAAATTTAGGAGATGCATATACTCAAGGAGTAGAACTTGGACTGAGGTTGGCTATGGTCAAAAACCTTGATATAGATATAAATTTTACCTACACTGATGCCCAATATAAAGACAAAAGAGAGGACTGGAAGGATTTTGCAGGTGGTAAATATTATGATGACAGCATTTACATTTCAAGGGTTCCTGAAATAACAGGAGGATTAAAACTCGCTTACAGACCTGAAAACTGGAATTTTATCTGGGACTTTAATTACACAGGAAGTATGTACATTGACTATGCTGAAGTTGAGGGAGAGGAAGAAATCAAACACACAAAACCCTTTGTAGTCTGCAATGTAAAGGTTTCAAGAGAAATTTCAGAAGGAGTTAAATTATTTGTCGGTGCAAAGAACCTGTTTGATTATATTCAGGAGGACAAAAGACCTGGTGATGCTGCTTTTATGTGGGCTCCTTATTATGGAAGAATCATGTATGGCGGAGCCGAGGTAAAGTTTTAGTTAAATAAGGAGGTTGAAATGAAAATTGCAGTGGTGAGTGAAGACAAAGTGAATGTGAGTGAACATCTTGGCGGTGCCTCTTATTTTGTTGTGGTGAATGTTGAAGATGGAAAAGTAACAGGAAAAGAAGAAAGAGAAAAGCCAGGGCATAAGAAATTTGCTTCAGAAGAAGAACATCCTTTAACTGATGAAAAAGGTCATCATGGAATTGGTCCACAGGCGACAGAAAGACACAAACAGATGTATGAGATAATTAAGGACTGTGAAGTTCTCATTGCAGGAAGAATGGGTTTTGGTGCTTATGAGGATATGACAAGTTTCGGTCTTAAAGTAATTGCAACAGATGTCCAAACAATTGATGAGGCGGTTTCTCTTTATATTGAAGGAAAATTAGAACATCAAAAAGACCGGATTTGTTAAAGCAACCGCACAAGCGGAGCAAATAAAAATTAAAAATTAAAAATACTGACCGGACAACCGGAGGTTTTGAAAAGGAGGTCAGTAAAATGATGAGCAAGAAAAGTTTTGGAATTGTGCTGGTTGGAATGATGGTTCTTTCAATGGTCAAAGGGGTAATGGCGCAGGAGGAAGCACTGGAACTTGAGGAGGTTACTGTAACAGCAACAAAAACAGAAAGGAAATTAAGCGAAGTTGCAGCGAGCGTGACGGTTATTACAAGAGAGGATATTGAAAAATCATCCGCTAAATACATAGATGAGCTTTTGAAGGAATATGCTGGAATTATTGTTACAAAGCCTCAGGGTTCTACATCAGCCAGAACATGGGTTCGTCTGAGGGGTCTCCCTCATCCGAGAGCAACGCTGCTGATGAAAGATGGAGTGCCTGTTAACAGATATGTCTGCGGAGGGACAAAGTTTGCGGAACTACCTCTTGAAAAAGTAGAGCGGATAGAAATAGTCAGAGGGGCGAATTCCTCTCTCTATGGTTCAAGCGCTATGGGTGGTGTCATCAATATTATCACAAAAAAACCTGAAAAGAAAACAGAAGCGAATATCAGTGCCTCAAGAGGAAGCAATAGCACTAGCATTGGGGATATTGATTTTTCTTCCTTTTTAACAGAAAAATTGAATTTCACGCTGCACACTCATATTTTTGAGAGTGACGGTTATGACAGCTGGAATTATGATGCCATAAGAGAGGCAAAAATAGAGGCAATGCTCAAAAAAGGAAAAACACAGGCGCAGGCAGAAAATATAGTTAACAAAATTATGGAAAATTTCAGGAAATATGCTGAAAATAACAAGCGTGATGCATATAACGTTTTATTTTCCATAAATTACATGACTTCTGAAAATTCAAGATTAAGCGCAGAGTATTCAAAGTGGAATGATGATATTTGCATGGGCAGAAAATATTTCAATAAGGAATTTGACAGGGACAGATTTACGCTTGGCTATTTAAATAAAGGAGAAAAATTAAAAATTTCCGCTAACGCTTATTATCTTGACGAACAGTTTAACACAACTTTTGATAAAAAGCCCAAACCATCGGCAAATTACTGGGGATATGACGCAATAGATGTGTTAAACGAAATCCCTGTGCAGGATATGGGCGGCAATTTGACTTTGAGCTGTTCTTTTGGCGGCAATCATTTGTTCACAGGTGGAGTGGATTACAGACAGGGTAGGATGGAAAACAAAAATGACTGGCAGACAAAATCTAAAATTACTATTGCAAAAGGAAAACAGTTGCGTTTTTCTTTATTTTTGCAGGATGAGATTGATACAGGGAAACTCAGTATTAACATAAGCGGGCGAGGCGATTGGTATAGAACATCTGATGGTTCTTTTACAAATTCAGCCAACCCATCTGAAAATGGAGAGTATCCATCTGTATCAGATAGTTTGTTTAATCCCAAAATCGGCGTGGTTTATCGCCTGACGGACTCAACAATTCTTCGCGGTTCAATAGGTCGGGCTTGCGATATTCCATATTTATACGCTTTATTCGGAACGCACGAATGCCCGCCAGGAAAAATGAGAATAGGCAATCCCGAAATAAAACCTGAAACAATGATTAGTTATGAGGCAGGAATAGAAAGCAAATTTTCACACAGGGTAAAAATCGGATTAACAGGTTTTTATAACGATGTTACTGACTGGATGGATATTCTTTTTGAAAAAGAGCAAAGTGGTGTAAAGTATTACAAATGGCAGAATATAGATGAAGTGAGGACAAGCGGTATTGAGTTTACGGCAGGTTTTAATTTATCGTCATTTATTTCTGCATCTGCTAATTACACATATATGAACACCAGCTTGAGAAAGATAAGCATGGATAAATTGAGCGGTTCTTATAAGCCGGAAGATTATGAGGGGAATGAACTTCCGGGTCAGCCGAAAAACAATATAAGCCTGAGTTTAATATACAACAATCCAAAAATTTGCACATTCAAATTAACGGGACATTATGAGAGCGAACGTTACGATGACCTTGAAAATACGGACAAACTTGATAGTTACATCGGGTGGGATGCCAGTGTTTTGCGAAAGTTATCCGATGATTTTTCAGTATTCGTTTCGGTTAAAGATATATTCAACGAAAAATGGTCTGAGAGCTGGAATACATATACACCGGGAAGAAGGATTGATGTAAAACTTGCAGTTAATTTTTGAGGATTGTAAAAAATAGGAGGGAAAATGAAAAAAATGTTTATGGTAGCAGTGGGTTTATTGTGTCTGGCAGGTGTGTTTGCCACGGGGACAACATCAACCAAAGAGAAGGTATTGTCCCCCATCTCAATTTATGACAAGGGGCACATTCTTGAATTATCAATGGAGGATGTGGGGAAATATCATGGAGATATTTGTCCGTGTGTCGTTGTTTCTTTCAGAGCAATGAAACTTGCTATATCAAAACTCTGGGGAAAAGAAATTCCGAATAGAAAGGACTTTAAAATAATAAGTTCTCTGCCCACAGACGGCAGTGAAGACACTTTTGAATTCATAACACGGGCAAAGAAAAGAGGAGATTTCTCTTTTGATTTACCGCAAGGAACAGGCAAGTTAAAAATGTCGGAAAAAAACTATTCGTTTGTTTTCATAAAGAAGTCAACTGATAAGCGAATAAAAGTTTCTGTAAAAAAAGAGGTTTTTCAGGAAATTGATGACAGATTTTTCAAAATAAGAAAAAGAATAAAATTGAAAAAAGCAACAAAAAAAGAAGAAAAAATATTTGAATTGGAAAAGAGTAAACTGAAATATGTTTTTATGAGTTTGCCACCAGAAGACCTTTTT
>JAGHAG010000126.1 GCA_021161625.1 Elusimicrobiota bacterium | reverse complement strand
TTCGCTTTAAGAATTAAGTATTTTATCTTTCCCATTGCTTAATCCTTAATTCTTAATCCTTATCACTAATTTGTCATTTTTCATTTTTAATTTTCCTTTCTTTTAACCTCATCTCCTTCTTTGTATAAGTTTTTTGGAATATAAAAACTAAAAGTTGAACCTTTGCCATATACAGAATCCACCCATATTTTTCCTCTGTGTTCCTCAACAATGTATTTACAGACCGTTAAACCAAGACCTGTGCCTGTGTGCTTTTGAGAAGTATCAGAAACCTGATGATATTTTTCAAAAACTTTATCTTTTTCCTCTTCGGGAATTCCTCTGCCTGTATCAGAAACAGAAACGCAAACAACACCTTCTTCTGGATAATCATCTTTTATAGAAACAGTAATTTTCCCACCTGCTGGCGTGAACTTTAATGCATTTGATATCAAATTTGTAATAACCCTTTCTATAAGAACTGTATCTGCCATAATTGGCTGAATTTCATTTGAGGTTTCAAAAACAAGATTTATTTTTAAACTGTCTGCCTGTGGCTTAAAAAATTCAACAAGTCGCTTTACAACTTTATCCAGATGTGTTTCCTTTAAATGTAGGGGCATTTTGCCTGCTTCAAGTTTTGAAATGTCAAGAAGATTGTTTATCAGTGTTAAGAGTTTTTCAGATGACTCATCCATAATTCTTAAAAAATTTTTCTGTTCCTCATTTAAGGGACCAACGCTTTCATCTAAGAGAATTTCCAAAAACCCTCTTATGGATGTCATCGGGCTTCTCAAATCATGCGTGATTGAATGCAGGAAATCATCTTTCATCTGGGCAAGTTGCTTTTCAATTGTTATATCCCGAAATGTGAGAATGCTTCCAATTAAAGAACCCTCTCTTGTTTTAACAGGGTAATTCTGAACTTCAAAAAACTTCCCAACCCCCTCTTGAACAAAATTTATTTCTCCCTTTGTTCTTTCATCACTGCTTTCAAGCAAACTTGAAATAACCTTCTTTACCTCAGGTCTTTTGATTTCATCCAGCAGTGCCCTACCGATTGAATTTTCTCTTAAGAGAAGTATTTTTCTCCCTTCTTCGTTTGTAAGGATAATTCTGTTTTTTTCATCTATCATAACAAGTCCTTCACGAATGGAAAAAACAAGAGCATCAAGTTTGTCAGCCTGCATATCTATATATCTTTTCAGTTCCACCATCATTGAATTAAATATTTTTGCAAGTTCTCCGATTTCATCTTTGCTTTTCACCTTGACAGGCATGGAAAAATCCCCCTTTGCCACCCGAAGAGCACCTTTACTCAACTCCAGAATTGGATTTGAAACATTTTTTGAGAGAATAAAAGAAGCGATAAAAGAGATTATTATGATTATAATTAACTGCAAAACTCCTATTTTTAAAAGACGGTGGGTGTAATTTTTCACATAAACCTTAACCTGTGCAATTGGTGCATAGGCAGTGGATTTTGTCTGCCATGTGACAACTCCCCATCCACTTTGCCTTGATGGAACAACCGCACCTATCATCGGGATGTTTCGGGGGCCATTAAATTCTGCACTCATCATCTGAAAGGAAGAGGCAAAATCTTTTATCAGGGAAATATAATCAAGTTTTTCTTTTCTTTTCATCTTTTCAAAATCAGGATGAATTACTATCCTGCCCTGCGAATCAACAACAAAAACTTCCTCATCAACATTTGACGGGGCATTTTTTAATTTTTCAACAATCCGGTTTAAACTCAAAACAACAAAAATGTAGCTTCCCTTTTTCCAGGAATAACAGTAGTCAACTGCTATAAAACTATCTGTGAAATAAGGAGAACTTAAAACAAAGTTCCCCGGGGATGCTTTTGAAATAAGTTTACGCAACTCTTCTACATTGAAATTCCAGCGGGGGGGTGTTGAAAAATAGAATTTTGACCCCTTATCCTCAACCTTTACTGCAAGAAAATCCCTTGAAGTCGCATACACTGATTCAATAACCCTTCTTTTCTGAAGAGAAGTTATATCCCTTTTTCGAATACTTGAGGTAACCACTAAAACATTCTGATGAACTGTGGCAAAATAATCGTCAATTGCTTCTGCAAGACCTTTTGAAACCTGAATCTGTTTGTCAAGAATTGCAGTTGAATGAGCATCAGAGGAAATTTTTGTTATTGTAGATGATAGGTCCTTGTTCATAACAACAGACCTTAAACCAAGAAATAAAAGAGGAATTACGCTTACAAGAAGCATAACAAACAGAAACTTCATAAAAATTCCTGCTTTTGTTGTCATTTTTTTATTTTTCATCTGCCATTTTTCACTTTTCACTTTTAACTTTTAATTTCCCTTGTCACCTTATCACCTTGTCACTTTATTTCCTTGTCTCCATATCATTTTATTTTGGCAAAATCACCATTGTAATTTCACCCAAAATTTCACCCTCACTCCATTTTTCAAAAGCAATTGGATTTTTAAAAAGAAGAAATTCTTCATACGCTTTTGTCATCTCGCGGGCAACAAAAATTTTTGCTTCTTTATAAAAATTGACCAAAACTCCTCCGACTTTTTTTATCTGCCTTTTACTTAAAAAAACAACCACCGGTATTTTTAAATCAAGAAATTTTGATATTGTCTTTTTTATTTTTCCTTCACTTCTGGGCAGAAATCCCAGAAAAGCAAATTCTTTCATCTTTAAAGGACAGGCACTTAAAATTGTTGTAAGGGCAGATACTCCTGGAATTGGTGTTACTTTTATTTTTCTTTTGAATGCTTCATCCACAAGACCAAAACCCGGGTCTGAAATAAGAGGAGTCCCAGCAGAAGTTATAAAAACGCACTTTTTGTTCTCCAACTGCTTGAAAATCTTTTTAAAGAAATACGGATTTTCTCTATATGTAAAAAATTTCTTTCCCTGTATCTTTAAAGCATGCAGAAGTTTTCGCATTTTAAACGGGCTTTCACAGAGAATAACATCTGCCTCTTTTAAAACTTCCACTGCCCTTAAGGTAATGTCTTTTAAATTTCCTATTGGTGTAGAAAGAATAAAAAGTTCTTTCATAGGTTTTTCTTTCTTTGAATAAATTTCAAAAAAACTTTTACAAGACTGGGGTCAAACTGTATTCCTGAATACTTCTTTAGTTCCTTTATTGCCTCTTGTTTAGAAAGAGTGGCTCTGTATGGTCGGGATGAGGTCATAGCATCCCACGCATCACAGATTGAAATAATTCTTGCTCCAAGTGGTATCTGTTCACCTTTTAAGCCCAGAGGATATCCTTTGCCATTCCACCATTCGTGATGAAACGCAACAATTGGCACAAAATCTTTGAAAAATTCAGCTCTGCTGATTACGGTTTCTCCGATTGCCGGATGTTTTTGAATAATTTTTCTTTCCTTTGGATTTAATTTATAAGGTTTTAAAAGAATTTTATCCGGGATTCCAATTTTACCTATATCGTGAATTAAAGCAGCGTTTTTTAAAATAAAAAGAAATCTTTCATCAAGTTCAAGTTCCCTGCCAAAGCGAAACGCCAGTTCAGCAACTCTGCGGGAGTGCCCTCTTGTTGAAGGCATCCTTTCATCAACAACCTTTGCAAGGGTCTGTATTGACTCTATGTAGGCTTCCTCTATTCGTTTTAAAAGCTGCATGTTTTCTATTGTCATTGCTGCTTCATCTGCAATAACAGTCAGGATTTTCATTTCTTCAACTGTAAATGGCTTTCGGGATTTTTTGTTGTTGATATTTAAAACCCCGATTACCTTGTTGCGAACTTTAAGAGGAACTGAGATAAAACTCTTTGAATAATACTTTACATGGCTTTTCCTTTTAAACCTTCTGTCCTTTTCAATGTCTTCACAAAAAATAGCATCCCCTTCTACAAAAACTCTTCCTGCAATTCCTTCACCGGGCAGAAGAGAAGTGGTTTTCACAACCTCTTTTGAAAGACCGCGGGATGCAACAATCTCAAGACGATTTTTTTTGGGATTGTAAAGCATGAGCGAGCCTATCTTTGTCTTCATGATATTTGTTGTCTGCTCCACAATTAATTTGTAAAGTTCCTTTACCCTGTTTGCCTGATATGTAAGAATGTTAAATCTGTGTAAATCCTCTATAATTTTTACAAGTTCATCAAGGCGTCTCTGTAATTTAATTTCCTTCATTTCATAAATTCTTCTATTTCTTCTTCTTTTACTCTTTTTAATTCCTTGCGGGGTATCATTTTTAGAAGTTCCCATCCAAGGTCAAGGGTTTCAAAAATATCCCTTTCTTCGTCAATCCCCTGATTTATAAATCTTGATTCAAACTCATCCGCAAATTTTGAAAAAAGCAGGTCTTCTTCTGTTAATGCTGCTTCACCCAGAATCAAAGCAAGTTCCTTTGCTTCTTTGCCTCTTGCATAACAGGCAAAAAGTTGTGCTGTTACATTGCCGTGGTCTTTTCGGGTCTTACCTTCACCAATCCCTTTCTCTTTAAGACGGGACAGGGACGGCAGAACATCTATTGGTGGATATAGTCCTTTTTTTGTAAGGGAGCGGGATAAAATTATCTGTCCTTCTGTAATGTAACCAGTTAAATCAGGAATTGGATGGGTTTTGTCATCCTCAGGCATTGTGAGAATTGGTATCTGTGTGATGGAACCTTTTTTCCCTTTAATTCTTCCTGCCCTTTCAAAAATTGTTGCAAGGTCTGTATACATATAGCCCGGATAACCGCGTCTTCCAGGGATTTCCTTTCTTGCTGCAGAAATTTCCCGAAGAGCATCGCAGTAATTTGTCATATCTGTCAAAATCACAAGCACATGCATGTCTTTTTCAAATGCAAGAAACTCTGCTGTTGTAAGAGCAACACGAGGGGTTGCAATTCTTTCAATTGCAGGGTCATCTGCAAGATTTATAAAAAGAACACTTCTTTCAAGAGCGCCTGTTCTTGCAAGTTCTCTTCTAAAAAATCTTGCTTCTTCAAAAGTAATTCCCATTGCTGCAAAAACAACTGCAAATTTTTCCTCTTTTCCAAGAACCTTTGCCTGACGGGCAATCTGTGCAGCAAGTTCATTATGCGGAAGCCCTGAACCTGAAAAAATCGGAAGTTTCTGCCCCCTTACAAGAGTTGTCATTGCATCTATTGCTGAAATTCCTGTTTGAATAAATTCATTTGGATATTCCCTTGCATACGGATTTATTGGGGCTCCGTCAATGTCAAGTTTCTTTTCAGGAATAACCTCTCCACCGCCGTCAATGGGATTTCCAAGACCATCAAAAATTCTTCCCAGCATCTCCTCTGAAACTTTTACATGGAGAGTTTCGCCCAGAAAAGAAACAGTGGCATCTTCAAGGTTTATTCCTTCTGTGCCTTCAAACAACTGAACCAGCGCACTTTCCCTTGAAATATCCAGAACCCTTCCTTTTCTGACAGACCCATCTTTTAACTTCACTAAAGCAACTTCTGAAAAACCAACTTCTTCAATGTCCCAGACCCTTATAAGAGGCCCCTGAATACTTCTTATGCTTCTATACTCTTTCATTTTTATCCCTCACCAAAAAGTTTTCTCATTTCATCTTTGAGTAATTTTTCAACCTCTTCAATTTCATCTAAAGACATATATTTCATGCGGGCTATTTTTTCCTTTGCAAGAATCCCAGAAATCTCACTAAAAGAAATTCCATTTTTTATTGCCTGTCTCGCTTCATCTACATAAATCATCATAATTGAGAGCATTTTATACTGTTTTTTCATTTCAGTATAAGTATCCTGCGGGTCAAAAGCATGCTGATGAAGAAAATCTTCTCTGAACATTTTTGCAGCATCCAGAATAAGTTTGTCTTCATCTGAAAGGGCTTCAAAACCTACAAGACGGACGATTTCCTGAAGCTCTGCTTCCTGCTGCAGAATTTTTAACGCCTTTGCCCTAATTTTCAAAAAATTTTTCATTTCATTTTTTTCGTAAAACTCTTCAAGGTCATCCACATAAAGAGAATAAGAATTAAGCCAGTTGATTGCAGGAAAATGTCTCTGATATGCAAGTTTGTCCTCAAGAGACCAGAAGACCTTGACCATTCTCAAGGTTGCCTGAACAACAGGGTCTGAAAGGTCTCCACCCGGAGGGGAAACCGCACCAATTACACTTACAGAACCCCTTCTTGGAGGATTTTCTACCTCAACAACACCACTTCTTTCGTAAAAAGCCGCTATTCGGGACGCAAGATAAGCAGGATACCCCTCTTCTCCTGGCATTTCTTCAAGCCGTCCTGACATTTCTCTTAGTGCCTCTGCCCATCGGGAAGTGGAGTCAGCCATCACCGCAACTTTATATCCCATATTTCTGAAAAACTCAGCAATTGTTATACCAGTATAAATGGATGCTTCACGGGCAGCAACAGGCATGTTTGATGTATTTGCAATCAGGACAGTTCTTTCAAGAAGTGGTCTGCCAGAACGGGGGTCTTTGAGTTCAGGAAATTCTATCAGGACATCTGTCATTTCATTTCCTCTTTCACCGCAGCCAATATATACAATTATGTCAGCATCAGACCATTTTGCAAGTTGGTGTAAAACAACTGTATTTGAAAAAAAGCAGGGAATATCTCCACCTATAAAATTGTGCGCATCTTCAACCTCAATATCATAAACATCCTGCTCTTTCTTTATCCATTCAATTTTTTCTATTCGGTCAATAAAAATTTCTGAAATATGGTTTGTCGCAAATTTTTGAAGATCCCTTTCGCCTGAAACTTCTGCAAATTTTTGGAAAATTTTCTTCCCCATATTTTCACCTGCAAAATTAAAAATTTCAATACCCTGCCTCTTCCATTCTGCATAGGGCTTTCCACATTTTTCGTAAATGTCTCTTATAAACTCTTTATTTAATGGAACAATGTCTCGGGAATTATAACTGCGCTTTGAAGATTTGAGGTATCTTGCAATTTCCTCAAATTTTTTTGAAGCAAGAACACAGAGTTTATAAAACTTTTCTATTTCTTCTTTGCCTCGAATAAAAATTCTTGTACTCTTAAACTTTCCAGAAATCTTTTCCCTAAAAGTAGCATTTATACCACAGAAAAGAAGCAAATAAGAAAGTTCCCTCTTAAGAGCAAAACTTGCTGTACTTATTTCTATTTCTCCCTTCTTGCTGTTGAAACTTCCATCTGTAATAAAAAGACCGCTCAGGAAAGATGAAAGAATTTCAACATTATTTTTAAGAAGTCCTACTGGTAATTTTACATTTTTTGATTTTCTGTATTCAGGAAAACCAAAGAAGTCAAGAAGTTTTTTTACAACCGGGCTTTCAAAAACAAGACATTCAACGGTTCTCATCTTCACCTTTTTAACTTTAATATCAAAAACCTTTTTGACAGTTTTTTCATAAATTTTCTGAATTTGTGGGTCTGTGTTGTAAAATCTTATGCTTCTCCCCTTAACCTGCCCATCTCCCGTGATAAGACCTAAAAATAAAGCAAGTTCCCTGCTCCATTTATGTGGAACTTTTGTCATGGAAGATGAAGTTTCTCCTTTAAAATAAAAAATTTCAGGAAGTTTTTTCCCTTTAATTCTATAAAGCTTTTTTACAACCTTAAAGGGGGGGTGGTTTTTGCCCGTCCACCAGCCAATTAAACAATTAAAACTAACATTAAGTTTCCTGGCTATTTCTTTGAAGGTGTATTTCTCTTTCAGTTCCTTAAGAATAATTTTAAATTGCTTTAAAATTTGAGGTTCTGCAATTCTGAAATTCTCAAAAATTTTCTGCCACGGAATTCTTTCCAATTTACTTTTAGATAAAATTTTTCTTGGCATTATAAGATATTCTCCTGCCCTGAGATACTGCGCTTGCTTTTTTTCTATTTTTAAATCCCTGAAAGTAAAAAGTTTGTGAACAGGAGTTATTGAAAGGGTTCTTCCTGAACGGGTGGTAATTTTTACAAGGGAGTAGGTTTTGCCTTTATAAACTGCTTTCACTTTAAATTTTTTAATTTTGCCTCTGTCCCAGCCAAAGACACAAAACGGTTTTGAAAGGATGGTGTATTCTTCATTTACTTTTTTATACTTTTTTCCTCTTCCCTGATACATATCATAAACTTCCTTTATTGCGAGAATTTTTCCATCAGATAGAAGAACAGGGGTGGCAGGGTGAAGACATTTGCCGCTTCCGAATGGTCCGGGGATGCAGGCAGTCCCACCTTTTGCAACAGGAAAAAACGTATCAATAATACGGGTTCCTGTAATAAGAGGTTCAAAAACAGCTATTTTTTTCAAATATGGCAGAGGTGTTCTTACAGGCCAGTTGAAAAACATTTTAACCTCTTTTCCGCCAACTTTACAGATTGTATCTGTTATTTTGAAATTTCCCTCCTTTATTCCTTCCACCCTGCCTGAAATTCCAGGTGGAACCATTATTTTTGTCTTTACTGCAGGGGTTTCTTCAACCTCACCAAGAATTGAAAACTCCTTAACCTCATCACCATCTTTGACAAGTGGTTTAAAGTGCCAGATTTTGTCCCTGTTAAGAGCAGGAACTTTTACCCCTCTTACAATAAAATCACCAACCTTTTCTCTTACAAGATTAAGGGGTCTTTGAATTCCATCATAAATTGAGGTAATAAGCCCGGGTCCTAGTTCAACCGAAAGGGAACTAAAGGTTCTTTCAACCTCCTCTCCAGGAGCAATCCCGCCTGTCTCTTCATAAACCTGAATTGAGATAACCTCTCCCTGAATTTCTATCACCTCACCGATAAGCCCCTGTTTTCCTATGTGAACAACCTCGTACATTTTAACACCTGGTAAATCAACTGCCTGAACAAGAGGCCCTGCAACTCTAATAATACGTCCTTTTTTCATTCTATTGACACTCCTACTGCTATCTCCATTAATTTTTTTATTTCTTCCTCCATTTTATTTTTTTCCTCAGGATACGGGAATACAATATAGGGGATTTGTGGAAATTTTTCAAAGAATATATCCTTAAACTTTTTAAAAGCTTTTTGTGAAAAAACAGCAAAAACAAATTTTTCTTTTTTAAATTCTTCCACAAATCCTTGAGGAGTTATGCTTTCATTCACTGTACTAAAACCAACCTGCGAAAAAAGTTTTATAAAAAAATCCTCACCGCAGGCAAAAATTTTACCATTGACTTCATTCATATTCACTTAAAGTAATTCCTCTTTCCAGACCTTTTAAAATCATTCTTAAAATCCTCATCTGCCACAGTATTGAAAGAAAGACAAAAAAAACAACTTCTATGCCCTCAATTTTTCCAAGATTTTTCTTTCGCTCATTCCATAAGAATTCATAAATTTTAAACGGGTCATTTTCTCTTTTCGTAATTTCTTTCAGATTTTCATATGGTGAACTTTCAATTATATCTGTAAGCTTTTCTAGGTCCTGTGTAAAAAAATTTATATCAGCCTGCCATCTAAAATCTGCTGAAACATTGTCAATAAAAGCATCTATCCCATACGGTGAGGTTTCATTTATAACTTCAAAAAGAGCCCGTCCAGAAATCATATTGAAAATTTCCTTCTTTGTTGCAGCATCTTTCATTTTCTCCAGAAAGTCCGGTGCGAACAAAAATTTTTCATAAAATCTTGCCCTTGCAACAGAAAAAATATCACCTGTCATTTTACTTTTGAAATTGCTGCTTCCCTTACCTTTTCAAAAAATTCATCCCAGTCAAAACAAATCCTTACATTGCCATATTCAATTGAAATTGGAACTTTATCCTCATAAATTTCCATTTTTGCAATTTTTTCTTTTTTCAAAAGTTCAAAAACTTCCTTTGTTACTTTCAGAGTTTCCCCTTTTTTAAAATTTTTCTCAATAAAATTTTTGTAAATTTCTTTTTTCAGATTTTTATCTTCCAGAACCTTTTGCTGAAACGCATTAAAAATTTCATTTATCGCAGAAATTTTTGCATCTCTCAAAATTGCCTTGGATTTAATTCTGCCTGCTGAAATAATCTCTTCCTTTAAAAGTCGGGCTTTTTTTTGAGCCTGCTTTTGTGCTTCTTCAAAAAAAATCTGTGCTTTTTTCTGGGCTTCTTCTATAATCTGTTTCTTTTTCAATAATGCGTCCTGTCTTATCTTTTCAATATCAGCATCTATTTCGCTTTTTACTTTTTCAAGAAGTTCGGAAAAACCCATTTTTACACTTTTAAAGAAAGGACAATGAGTATTGAAATAACAAAACTTATAAGAGCGTATGTTTCAACCAGAATTCCATAAATTATTGCAAGACCGAATTTGCCTTCCTGTTTTGCAACAACCCCTATTCCTGATGCACAGACCTTACCCTGATGTATTGCACTGATGAGACCTGCAATTGCTATTGGCAAGCAGGCAGCAAAAAACTGAAGTCCCTGAGCAAGTGAGATTGATACAGGGTTGCCTGTGAGAACTTTCAACTTTAAAACCGTCATAAAACCAACTGCAAAACCATAAAATCCCTGCGTGCCAGGAAGAACAACCAGAAGAAATGTCTCGCCAAACTTCTCAGGTTTTTCACTTAAAAGACCTGATGCTGCCATACCTGCTTTTGCAACACCTATTGCTGAACCACTTCCTGCAAGAAAAACAGCACACGCAGCCCCGAGTAAAGCAATTGCTATTTCCATCTTTTCCTCCTTTGTTCTTTAATGAAGCGTATATTTTACAAAATTTTTAACAGGTTTGAAATAATGCCCACCTGTACGGATGAACTTTGTAAAAAATTCATAATACTGAAGCCGCAGGGTGTGGCAGAACGCACCAATTGCATTTATTCCAAGATTAAAAGCATGTCCCACAATAAAGAGTAAAAGAGCAAAAGGAATTAAAAATTTGTTTGCAGAACCCACAAACCAGACAAGCTCATTTATTGCCTGTGCGAGGAGACCTGTTGTAAGACCAAGAGCAAAAAGGCGTATGTATGAAATTATGTCTGAAAATGCTGTGCCTGTTATAACAGAATATACCCCATAATAACTCCACAGAATTTTAAAAATAAGACCCTGCTGATAATATAGATTATATCCGATGATTGAAAAAATCCCCACAACAAGTGAAATAAAAACAGCCGTGCTTAACACTTTTGGAATTGTAAAAATTTTCAACATGTAAACTGATATGATAAAAAAAATTGAAATTTGAATCAGAATTGAAGATATATCCTCAAGAAAAAATTTAGGAAATTCTTTCTGCTTTATGTCATCAATACACTTCAGAACTATGCCCCATAAAACCTGAATATAACCGCAGGCAATTGCAATTGCAATAAAGTAAGTTGCCCCCTTAACCGGGTCAAGAATAACAATGCTTTCAAGTGCTCTTTTTATAAAGAAAAACTGTGAGGGGAGACGATTTAAAACATCTCCCAGCCATCCACCTGTAATTGCTCCAAATAAAAATGTGAAAATTCCACCCATAAATAATATCCACAAAAATTTTTTGCCGCCTTTTTTCAAAATAAGAAAAATGGAGAGGATGGTTATTACAATTCCATAGAACGCATCACCAAGACACAGACCAAAGAAAAATGCAAAAAAAACACCCATGTTTGGTGTGGGGTCTTGAGAATCCCATGCAGGAGTTCCATACATCTGTGTAAGGAATTCATAGGGCTGAAAAACTTTTTTATTTTTGAGAATAACAGGGACATTTTCACCTTTAAGTGGTTTTCTGCTTTCTATATAAAGAAAAGGAAACTTTTTTAAAATTTCTTTTTCAAATGAGGGGAAAATTTTCTCTTCAATCCAGCCGGATAAAACAAAAATTTTCCCTTTTTCAAAAACATCTTCAAGACGGTGCTTTTCCCTGAGTTTCAAGTTTTCATAATAGTCATAAAAAAGAACCGCCTGCGGAAGAAAAGAAGCGAGATTTCTCTTTTCTTCATACAGAAACTTTAACTCATCCTCTATCTCTTTCAGTTTTTTATCAATTTCTGCAATTCTACCTTGAGGATTTTCTGGTAATTCAATCCTCTCAGCTCCCAATTTCTGATAATCAATCTTTTGTGAAGGATGATAAAAAACAACATAAATAAAACTTTTTTTTGTTTTTTGAAACTGCAAAAAATCACTTAAAGGAATTTTTCTTATCTGGCTTTCAAAGATCTTTTTTTTCTTTTTTGCAACAGTTAGGAGTTCTATTTTGATTCTTTTTATCAGTGAAATTTCTTTAAAGGGAAGGGGAAAATTCTCAAGAAAAAAACTTAAATTCTCTTTTTCCCTCGTCAGTGTTTCAAACTCTTCTTTAAAAAACTGAATTTTTTCTTTTAATTTAAGAGTTTTTTCAATAAATTCATCTACTTTAAAACCTGTTTTTACCTGCGGTCGGATATTATCAAGTTTGCCATCACTTAAAAACTCAAGAGCGCCCCTCAAATCCTGAAGTTTCTTCGTAACTTCAAAAAATGCTTTTTCTGTTGTTTTTTCTTTTTGTATCTCGTCAGAAGCCCTTGTTATTTCCACCACACCCTTTTTTTGAAGGAAGGAAAAAACCTGATTAAACTCTCTTGTTGGCCCTATGAGGAAAATTTTTTTTACTTTTGCTATCATCCAATAATTTTCTTCATTTCATCCATGAACAAGTCCATATACTCATCTAATCTTCCAAGAAATTTTTCTCTGATTTTTTTTGCTGAAATCTGGCAATCCAGAAGCATTTTTTTCACCTCTTTCTGCGCCTGTGTTTTTGCCTCTTCAAGAATCTTCTGCTCCTGTTCCATACCTTTTTTTTCTGCTTCCTTTAAAATTTTTTCCTGTTCCTTTCGGGCTGATATCAAAATCTCCTCAACTTCTTTTTTAATTTCCTGTTTTTTTCTCCTCTCTTCTTCTTCCAATTTTAAGAACTCACTTATTTTATCTTCAATCTCCTTCATAGGAAATTTTCACTCCTTTTTCTTCAAAAAGTTCTCTTGCGAGGGGAGTTATTATTGTTTTGCGGGAAATTTTTATTGTTTTTATACCTTTTTTTAAGAATCCTCTTGCAATTTCTTCTGTTATCAAATTACTCTCTGTTGCCCTTTTCTTTTGTAGAATTCTTATATAATCCCCTGCAAAAAATCCTCTCTTTATATTCCTTTCTTTCGGGATGTTTTTCAGGATTTCATCAATAATGATATTTTTTATTCTCTCATCCATCCTCTTGTTTTTTACAGGGTGTTTTTTTATTTATTGCGGAAGAATTGACTCAAGCTGGTCATCAGGTCTTGGTATTACATGAACTGAAACGAGTTCTCCAACTCTCTGTGCTGCTGCACTTCCTGCTTCCACTGCTGCACGAACAGCTCCGACTTCACCCCTTACAAAAGTCGTCACATAACCACCACCTATTTTCTCCCATCCTGTAAGTTTTACCTTTGCTGCTTTTACCATTGCATCAGATGCTTCAATCATACCAACAAGTCCCTTTGTTTCAATCATTCCAAGAGCAAGTCTTTCACCAGCCATTTCTTACCTCCCTTTAATATCCTTTTTCTGCCTTTCCACCTGTAACAATTTTCACTGAAGCAGAAGCTCCTATTCTTGTTGCTCCTGCCTGTTTCATTGCATGGGCATCTTCAAGGGTTCTTATACCACCTGATGCCTTAACACCCATAGATGGACCCACCACCTCTCTCATTAACCTTACATCTTCAACCGTTGCACCACCTGTTGAAAAACCCGTGGATGTTTTTACAAAATCTGCACCTGCTTGCTTGGCAAGTTCGCAGGCTTTTATTTTCTCCTCTTTTGTAAGAAGCGCTGTTTCAATTATTACCTTTAAAATTTTTCCTCTTGTTGCCTCTCTTACTCCTTTTATATCATCAAGAACAAGAGAAAAATTTCCACTTTTAAGGGCTCCTATATTTATCACCATATCCACTTCATCAGCACCTGCTGCAATCGCATCCCTTGCCTCAATTGCTTTTGCTGTAGGGGTTGTAGCCCCAAGAGGAAATCCAACAACGGTTGTCACTTTCACAGGACTATCCTTCAGTAATTCACTTGCAAGAGCAACATAGGCAGGATTTACACAAACAGAAGCAAAACCAAACTTCTTTGCCTCTTCACAGAGTTTTCCAATTTCCTCCTGCGTTGCATTTGCTTTAAGAAGCGTGTGGTCAATCATTGAAGCAATTTCTCTATCAAAATTACCTTCCACAGGAGTTGAGGTGGAAATTCTTGAAGCCCCTGCCTGAACAATACTGTTCACAGTTTCTTTTCTTTTAACAATGCAGGACTCACATCCTTCACAAACCCCTGTTGTAACAAGTGAGCAGGATGAAGTTATGTCTCCTTCTGAAAACTTCTTTCCATCAATCATTGTAAAAACTTTTCCTGCTGTTCCTGTTGTAACCTTTGCTCCTTCCGGAGCAGGCTTTCCTGCTGTTCCTGTTGTTACCCTTGAGGCATCAGGAGATACCCCCTTACCTGCCTGACCAAAGGTTATTTCCTTTGATGTGGACAATTTGTCCTTTTTTTCTTTTTCAGAAAGAACCTGTTTTACAATTTCTTCAATTTCCTTCCTGTCCATTTTTCCTCCTGTATTACAAATCTTGTATATTATTGCTAATTTTCAGAATTTTGTAAATCCTTTTTTTCAATGCCACAGAAGTTGTAATGGAAAGGTAGAAAGGAGAAACGTAGCGGTCGTATTACTATGCGACTAAAATGTAGATGCAGACCCTTGGTCTGCTATGACAAATACATCTCCCTTGATAGGGAGAGGATAAGGAGAGAGTAGATTATTTC
>JAGHAG010000012.1 GCA_021161625.1 Elusimicrobiota bacterium | reverse complement strand
TTGCAATGAAAAGAACTGACATCATTTTTATAACAAGGGCAAATCTATGTGATGAAAAAAAATTAGAAAGTCTGAAAAACGAGATATTAAAAATTTCAGAAAAAAAAGTTTTTCTCTGTGAACTTCTGATAAAAGAATTTGAAAATCTGAAAACAGGTGAAAATTACAATCGGGATTGTTTCCATAATAAAGAAGTTTGTGCTTTCTGCGGGATTGGAAATCCTCTATCTTTTAAAGCACTTCTTGAAAAAAACAATATAAAAGTAAAAAAATTTTTAAAATTTCCTGACCATTTCAGATATTCACAAAAAACTTTCAAAAAATTTCAGGATGGAGTATATCTCACAACAGAAAAAGACGCCGTAAAAATAAGGGGGTTTGCAGGAGAAAACATTTTTTCAGTAAAAACAGAGGTAAAATTTGATGATAATATTGTCAAAAATTTTCTGCAAGTTTAAAGTTTTCTTGAAAAAAATTCGTGGCAAAAACAGGGCAGTTATCTTTGACAGGGATGGCACTCTAAACATTGATTACGGCTATGTTGGGGAAATTGAAAAATTCGAACTTTTTCCTGATGTAATTCCATCGTTAAAAAAACTTGAAAATGCAGGTTTTCTTTTAATCGTAATAACAAATCAATCTGGCGTTGGAAGGGGCTTTTTTGGAATTGAAAATGTTGAAAAAATACACAATCATCTAAAAAAACTGCTCCTTGCCAATGGTATCTGTCTTGCAAAAATCTACACCTGCCCTCATGCTCCAGAAGAAAGGTGCAAATGCAGAAAACCAAAAACCCTTTTATTTGAAAAAGCAATAAAAGAATTTTCTCTTGACCCTCAAAAATGCTATTCCATCGGTGATAAAGAAACTGATATAATACCAGCAGAGAAATTAAAAATGAAGGGAATTCTTCTTGGTAGGCACTGTAAGAATTTGAAAGAGGCGGTGGAAATTATCCTGAAAAATGAATCTGAATAAATTGAGGCTTTTTTCAACAAGACTTATTGCAGTAATTTACTTCCTTCTCTTTTACCACATAAGAAAGGATGTCTTGAAAGAAGCCTTCTGGATTGGAGTTTTTTTTGTTTTTTTTGGAGAAACAATACGGCTTGTTGCACAATCCACAATAAAAAAGAATAAAGAACTTGCGAAAGATGGTCTCTACAAAATTGTACGGCATCCTCTTTACCTTGGAAGCTTTTTTATTTTTTTAGGATTCTTTTGCTTTCACATAACAAAAAATTTTCATCCAGAAGTTTTTGTTTTCTGGGTTATTTGTATTTTCATGCTTTGTCTCATATACAGAAAAAAAATAAAAGATGAAGAAGAATACTTAGCAAAAATTTTTCCACAATATAAAGAATATATGGAAGAGGTCCCCTGCATTATACCAAAATTTCAAAAAACAAATTTCAAAATAAATCCAAAGCAAATTATAAAGAACAGAGAGCACAAACTTCTTATTGGCTTGATATTGATGCTTTTGCTAATTTATAAAGGAGTTAAAGGATGAAAGAAATTTCAAAAACAAAAATTTTAATCATAGGTGATGTGATTCTTGACAGATTTCTTTTTGGTGATGCAAAGAGAATTTCACCTGAAGCGCCTGTGCCTGTTGTAAAGGTGGAAGGAGAGGAATTTAAAGCAGGTGGAGGTGCAAATGTTGCGATGAACCTTGTTTCAGTAGGGGCTAAAGCAACTCTGTGCGGGATTGTTGGTGATGATTACTGGGGGAATTTTGCAATAAAAAATTTTTCAAAAAATGGAATTGATACCTCGGCAATTTTAAAATTAAAAGAAATACCAACAACCATAAAAACAAGGATTATTGCAAGACATCAGCAGGTTGTAAGAATTGACAAAGAAGAGGTGAAAAAAATAAATGCAAAGACTTTACAGCCAGTCATAAAAGAAAAACTTTCAAACATTGATGCAGTAATTATTGCGGACTATGGTAAAGGAGTAATAACAAGAGAGCTTTTAAACTGGCTTATTCCGCAAGTAAAAAAAATGAAAAAAATAATCACGGTTGACCCTCAGGTCGAGCATTTCTTAAATTACAGGGGGGTAACTTCTCTGACGCCAAATCATTTTGAAATTTCATCTGCTTTGGATATGCCAGCGGAAAGTGATTCTGAGGTTGAAAAAATTGGGACCCTTGCAATGAAAAAACTCAAAACCAAATCCCTTATAATAACTCGCGGTGAAAAAGGAATGAGTGTTTTTTATAGAAAAAAAATAATCCATATTCCAACACAGGCAAAAGAGGTCTTTGATGTAACAGGGGCAGGGGATACTGTAATTGCGATTTTTACACTCTGTCTTGCAAAGGGTTTAGATATTCTCACTTCTGCAAAAATTGCAAACAAGGCAGCAGGAATTGTTGTTGGTAAATTTGGAACAGCAACCCTCACAAAACAGGAATTCAAAAAATGTATGCAATTGGTGTAATTCCTGCAAGATTTGGCTCAAGCCGATTTCCTGGCAAACCCCTTGCTAAAATTGCAGGAAAAACAATGCTTGAGCGAGTCTGGGAAGGGGCAAAAACTTCCCGTCTTTTAAAAGAACTCATCATTGCAACTGACAGCAGAAAAATAAAAGAAGAATGTGAAAAATTTGGTGCAAAAGTTGTGCTTACAGGAAAAGCAAATTCAGGGACACAGAGAGTTCTTAATGCTGTAAAAAATAAAAAATGTGATTTGGTTGTGAATATTCAGGGAGACGAACCTCTTATAACAGGAAATCTCATTGACAGGTTGATTGTCTGTTTCAAAGACAAAAATGTTTTAGTTGCAACCCTTGCAACAAAAATTTCAGAGAGTGAACACAGAAATCCAAATGTTGTAAAGGTTATAACAGATAAGAAAAATTTTGCAATTTATTTTTCTCGCCTTCCCATTCCAAACAAAACCTACAAACTTGCAAAAAAACATATAGGCATTTATGCATATAGAAAAAAAATTCTTCTAAATTTCCCATATTTAAAGAGCAAACTCTCAGAAGCAGAAAATCTTGAGCAGTTAAAATTTCTTGAAAACAATGTTAAAATAAAGGTGGTGGATGTAAACTACAGGGGCGTTGCTGTTGACAGACCATCAGATATAAAAAAAGTTTTAAAGGTTTTGAAAAAATGAAAAAAAACACATTTAAAATTGGAAAACTTTATGCAGGAAAGGAATTTTTTCTAATTGCAGGTGTCTGTGCAATTGAATCTGAAAATCAGGTTTTAAAAACCGCAAGTTTTTTAAAAAAAATCTGTAAATACTACAGAATCCCTTTGATTTTTAAGGCATCTTTTGACAAGGCAAATCGGCTTTCAATAAATTCCTATCGGGGTCCTGGTATAAAGAAAGGTCTTGAAATTATAAAAAAGGTAAAAGAGAAACTTGGTATTCCTGTTTTAACAGACATTCACTGCACACAACATATTGATAGAGTAAAAAGTGTTGTTGATATTATCCAGATTCCTGCATTTCTTTCAAGGCAGACAGACCTTGTTGTTGAGGCAGCAAAAACCAACCTCCCCGTTAACATAAAAAAGGGACAGTTCCTCTCGCCCTATGATATGAAATTTATTGCAGAAAAAGCATTTTCTGCTGGTAATAAAAAAGTAATGCTTACTGAAAGAGGAACCTCTTTTGGCTATGGCAATCTTGTTGTTGACTTCCGTTCTTTTGACATAATGAAAGAAACAGGATGTGTTATTGTCTTTGATGCAACACATTCTCTTCAAAAGCCAGGTGCCGGAGGTGGTAAAACAACAGGTGAAAAAAAATTTGCCTTAAGTTTAATAAAAGCAGCCCTTGCTGTGGGAGTTGATGCAATTTACATGGAAGTTCACCCAAAACCTCAAGTGGCAAAATCAGATAGAGGAAGTGTTTTAAGTTTTAAAGAATTTGAAAAAATTTTAAAGGTGATTTCTTATGAAAAGAAAACCTGAAGATGTCCTAAAAATTGAGGCAAAAGCCATTCAGGACAACATCACAAAAGAAGTAATTTTAAACATAAAAAAGGGAGCAAAAATAATTTCAAAAAGAAAAGGAAGGGTTGCTGTAATGGGAATTGGCAAATCAGGACTTATTGCAAGGAAAATTGCTTCCACTCTTTCATCAACAGGAACTCCTGCATTTTATACACATCCACACGAAGCACTTCATGGAGATATCGGCATGTTAACAAACAGGGACACAGTTTTATTCCTCTCATTTTCAGGGGAACTTGAAGAATTAAGTTCTCTTATACCATACATCAAAAAAAACAAAATCCCCCTGATTTCAATTACAGGAAGAAAAAAATCTCTTCTTGCAAAGGTCTCTGACTGCCTCATACCCATAAAAATAACACAGCAGGCCTGTCCCTTTAATATCGCCCCAACATCCTCAACAACAGTGATGCTTGCAGTTGGGGATGCAATTGCAATAACAACAATGCAGATGAAAAAAATTGACGAATCAAAAATAGCAATCCTGCACCCGGGTGGAGTGCTTGGAAAGAAACTCACAATGCAGGTAAAAGACATTATGAGAAAGGGAAGTGATAATCCAAAAATAAAAATGAATGCCTCTGTAAAGGATGCTCTCTTTGAGATGACAAGAACCCGTCTTGGTGCAGTGAGTATTATTGATGAAAAGGGAAAAATAAAAGGATTTTTTACAGACGGAGATTTAAGAAGAAAAATTCAGGAAGATGAAAACTTTCTTAAAAGAAAAATAAAAGATGTTATGACAAAAAATCCTTTTACAGTTGAAGAAAATACCCCTGCATGGAAGGCGGCAAAAATAATAAGCACAAAAAATTTTGACAATATCCCTGTTGTTGATAATTGTGGAAAACTTGTAGGAATTATAGATGAAAGAGACCTTTTAAAAGAAGGTCTTCTGGATTAATTTCTCGTCAAAGAAAAAACAGCTTGACAAGTATTAAAACAAAATCTATAATGCTTTTTGTAGCTTGTTAATAACCTGTTGATAACTTAAGGTAGATTTTTTATAAAATAAGGAATAAATTTTTTAAGATAGTCAGGGAATGGACAAGGATTTATGAAAACAGTAAAAATTATAAAAGAAAACGGGGTTTCAGGGGGCATAGCCCCCTGACTATCTTATGGAAGATTTTGATGTAATCTGGAAAAAGGTTGTAAATACCTTGCGTCTTGAAATCACGGATGATACCTATAAACTCTGGCTTGAACCTGCTCAGGCAACAGGAATTGAGGATGAAAAACTTCTTGTAAAATTGCCAAACATATTCTTTGTGAGATGGCTCCAGGAACATTACACAGAAAGAGTTAATAACATTTTGAAAGAAATGGGCAAAGAACTTGAAGTTTCTTTTTACACAGACAAAAAGGAACCAAAAGCCCCATCACCAGAACCTTTTTCAAAACCAATTCCTGAAACAAGTTTTTTAAACTCAAATTTCAATTCAAAATACACATTTGAGAACTTTGTTGTGGGACAGTCAAATCACTTTGCTCATGCTGCATCTCTTGCTGTTGCAAAAAATCCTGGTGCAGCATACAATCCCCTGTTTTTATACGGCGGAGTTGGTCTTGGAAAAACTCATCTCTTAAATGCAATTGGTATTGAAATTAAAAAGAAATTCCCCGACTTAAATGTCATATATGTTACATCTGAGAAATTTACAAATGACTTAATTGAATTTTTGAAAAATTCCCGAATTTCTGAATTCAGAATTAAATACAGAACCGTTGATGTTCTTCTTATTGACGACATTCAGTTCATTGCAAACAAGGAAATGATTCAGGAAGAATTCTTTCACACATTTAACACCCTCTATGATAGAAGAAAGCAGATTGTTGTCTCAAGCGATTCAAGTCCAAAGGACCTTGGCTATCTTGAGGAACGTCTCAAGTCCAGATTTCAATGGGGTGTTGTTGCTGATATTCAGCCGCCTGACCTTGAAACAAGAGTAGCAATACTTAAAAAAAAGTGTGAAGCTGAAAAAATAAATCTTCCTGAAGAAATTCTTTTTTTTATTGCTTCAAACATCAAGTCAAATATAAGAACAATGGAAGGAGCAATGCTTTCAATTACTGCTTATGCCTCTTTGACACAGACAAAAATTACAACTGAAATAGCAAAGGATTTTCTGAAAAACATAATCTCTGATGAAGAAATAGAAAGGGAGGTTTCTCTTGACGATATTGAGAACATTGTCTGCAAACATTTTAACCTTACAAAAGCGGATTTGAAAGGAAAGAAGAGAACAGAATCCATTGCCTTTCCCCGACAGATAGCAATGTATCTGGGAAGAGTTATTACAAAACATTCAACAACCGAGATTGGAAACTTTTTTGGCGGAAGAGACCATGCAACTGTTATGTATGCCTGCAACAAAATAAAAAACAGGATAACAAAGGACCCTTATTTTGCAGCCCTTGTGAATAAAATGATAAAACAGGTGAAGGAAGGTGAATAATTTGCTTTATTTAAAAAATTTTGTTAAAAATGATGAAAATGTGTGAAAGTTATCAACATATTATTAACAGTAATGATTGTGCGAAAATGCTTATAAAAAAAGAGTTTTCAGAAATTGTGGCGAAATTTTCAACAAATCAACAATCCATATTACGAATAATAATAAATTTTTATTATTAAAAAGGAGGAGGTAATGAAATTTATTTGTGAGAAGAATGTTCTTTTAAAAAACCTGCAGGCATCCCTCTCTGCAATAAGCCCAAAAACAATGCTCCCCTATTTAAATTCTCTTCTTCTGGAAGCAGAGGGAAAGGAAGTAACTGTTACAGCAACAGACCTTGAAATCTCAACAAAAGTAAAATTCAAGGCAGATGTTAAGTCAGGGGGCAAGGTGCTTGTGCATGGTGATTTGCTCCTTGCAATTACAAAGACGCAGGAAGATAAAGACATTATTATTGAAGAAGCGGGGGATACAATAAAAATAACCTGTGAAAAATTTCATGCAAATGTCCCGAAAAGGAATATAGACGAATATCCACAGATTCCTGAATTTCCAAAAAAATCAGAAAACCTATTTTCCCTGCCTGCCATGGAACTCTTGCAACTTATCAAAGAAACAGCGTATGCTGCTTCAAGGGAAGAGACAAGATATGTGTTGTGTTCTGAATACTTTGAGGTTGAAAAGGGAAACCTTACAGTTGTTGCAACGGATGGAAAGCGGCTTTCAATGTCCAAGAGACAAATCAAAGCGCCTAAAAATTTGAAAACATCTGTCATCATACCCATAAAAGGAATAAATGTTTTACAAAGATTTCTTGCCCTCTGTGAGGAAAAAGAGGAAATAAAAACTGTTATTCAGGACAATGCCATATTCTTTTCTTCAAATGGAAAAATGATAAGTTCAAGGGTTGTTGATGGAACTTATCCTGATTACAAAAGCGCATTTCCAAAAAGTGTGAAGGTAAAAGTTGAGGTGGAAAGAGAGGAACTTCTTGGGGTCATTATGAGAACAGCAAGCATCTTTCAGGCAGGGGTGCCCTCACAAACATCTTCTGTGAAATTTCAAATAAAGAAGAACACCCTTACAGTTTCAGCATCTTCCCCGGGTTTTGGTGAAGCAGAAGAAGACATACAGGTTCAAGCAGCAGGTGGTTCCTTAAATGTTTCTTTTAATCCTGGGTATTTGAGTGAACTTTTAAGGCACATAGATTCATCTAAAGTTGTAATTGAAATGGTTGACTCTCTTTCAGCCACTGTTGTAAAGGCAACAGATGAACCCAATTTTATCTCCCTTATAATGCCAATGAGAGCATGAGAGAACTTTCCCGGATTTGTCAGAGTTTTCAGGAGAATATCCAGAGATTAAATCTTGTTTTCAATGTCTGGAATGAAAATTTGAAGGACAGATACCCTGTGGATGAATTTGCATTTTCAAAAGGGCGTCTTATTATTTTCACTGATTCAGGAATTGTCAAAAAAGAAATTGAAATGAAGCAAAGGCAAATCTTGAAGAAACTGAATACAAAGCTTCCCGGGAGGAAATTCGTAAAAGAAATAAAAGTGAGGTTAAAAAGTGGGCGAAGAACCTAAATATACTGCCAAAGACATAAAAGTTCTGGGTGGTCTTGAGGGTGTAAGGAAAAGACCTGCAATGTACATTGGCTCAACAGACAAAACAGGGCTTCATCATCTTGTTTATGAAGTTGTTGACAATTCAATTGATGAGGTCCTTGCAGGTTATTGTAGCAACATAGAAGTGGTTCTTCATGAAGAGGGTTCAATAACTGTTGTTGACGACGGCAGAGGCATTCCTGTTGACATTCATCCTGTAGAAAAAAAACCTGCTGTTGAGGTTATTATGACAACCCTTCATGCTGGTGGTAAGTTTGACAAAAAGGCATACAGGGTTTCAGGAGGGCTTCATGGTGTTGGGGTAAGTGTTGTAAATGCTTTATCTCAATGGCTTGAGGTTGAGGTTTACAGAGATGGCAAAATATATCATCAGAAATATGAAAGGGGAAAGGCAGTCACTTCTCTAAAAACAAAAGGAAAAACAACCTTACATGGAACAAAGGTAACCTTTTATCCTGACAGTCAGATTTTTAACACCACAAAATTTGATTTTGATGCTCTTTCAAAAAGATTGAGGGAACTTGCCTTTTTAAATCCTGGTGTTACAATCACAATTATAGATGAAAAAAATGACAAGGAACATACTTTTAAATATGAAGGAGGTATTGTTTCTTTTGTAAAGTTCATAAATGAAGGTAAAGAAACACTTCATCAGGAACCGGCTTACATAAAAAGGGAAAAAGGGGATATTCAGGTTGAGGTTGCTCTGCAATACACAACTGACTATGGCGAAATTTTGCTTTCATTTGTAAACAACATAAACACAATTGAAGGTGGAACCCATGTTGCAGGTTTTAAGTCAGCCCTCACTCGTGTTTTCAATGATTATAAAAACAAGAACCTTCAGGACAAATACAAAAACATTTCTTTTTCAGGCGATGATGTAAGAGAGGGACTTACAGCAGTAATAAGCACAAAAATACCCGAGCCCCAGTTTGAAGGCCAGACAAAAACCCGTCTCGGAAATTCTGAAGTCAAGGGAATTGTTGAAGGAATTGTTGGTGAGGGAATGACAACATTTCTGGAAGAAAATCCACAGATAGCCCAGACAATAATTCAAAAAATTGTTGTTGCAAATCAGGCAAGGGAAGCAGCAAGAAAGGCGAGAGAGCTTACCAGAAGAAAGTCAGCACTTGAAATTTCCTCTCTTCCTGGAAAACTTGCGGATTGCAGTCTTAGAGATCCAAAATACTGCGAGCTTTTTCTTGTGGAAGGTGATTCTGCGGGTGGAAGTGCAAAAAGCGGGAGGGACAGAAGGTTTCAGGCAATTCTGCCATTAAAAGGAAAAATTTTAAATGTTGAAAAAGCGCGTCTTACAAAAGTTCTTTCAAATGATGAAATTAGAACCATCATAACTGCTCTTGGAACAGGGGTTGATGAGGAATTTAATCTGGAAAAACTTAGGTATGAAAAAATAATAATTATGACAGATGCAGATGTGGATGGAGCACACATAAGAACCCTGATACTTACACTTTTTTACAGACACTTTAAACCACTCATTGAAAATGGAAATGTTTTCATTGCCCAGCCACCACTTTATCTTATAAAAAAGGGGGATTTTAAAAGATATCTTTTGTCCGATGAGGAATTGAACAACTTTCTGATTAAGGAACTTGCAGGTGATGTTGACATTGAAATTAACGGAAAAGTCATTCAGAAGAAAAATAACAAAAGTTTTCTTGAAAAAGTTGTAAAAATAAGCAATTACCTCGGAAAACTGAAGGTAAAAGGACTTACCGCAAACGAAATAATGGGATTTCTTTCATCAAAACCATATCCAATTGCAAGGCATGAGAATAACATTTTTTATACTGAGGAGGAGGTTTTAAATTTCATTGAAAAACAAAAAAAGAATATTGAAAACGGCAAGGACATTAAAATAATAAAACTTCCTGAAATTTCTGCAATTGCAAAAGAATTGAAAGAAGTGGATAAAGTTTCTCTTAAATTTGACCTTGAATTTAAAAAACCTGTTACAATTAAAGGAAAGAAGGATTTTGTGGAGTGTTTTAACTTTGACGAGGTTGTTTCAGGATTTCAGAGTATTGCAAAGTCATATCTGACAATTCAGAGGTACAAAGGTCTTGGTGAAATGAATCCGGATCAATTGTGGGAGACAACAATGAATCCTGAAACAAGGCATTTGATTTCCGTGAAACTTGAAGATTTTGTTGAAGCGGAGAAAATTTTTACAACGCTTATGGGTGGTGAAGTTGAACCCAGAAGAAATTTTATAAGAGAGCATGCCCTTCAGGTGAGAAATCTTGATATTTAAAAAATGAAAAATTGTAGTTGCAAAGATTGCTTTGCCAAAACGGTGACGAAGTGACTAAGTGACAAGGTGATAAAGAAAAAAGAGGAAAGTGGAAAGAGGATAGAGGACAGAATGAAGATATCCCCTACTGTTTCTCCCCCCTTAAAGGGGGGAGATTGAGAGGGGGGATTTACGGATGAAAATGTAGAGGATAGAGAGAAATGAAAAAGAAAAAGGAAGAAAAGCATGAGATTATAGGAACACAGAAGCAGGACATTTCTAAAATAATTGAACGCAACATTGAAGATGAGATGGTTTCTTCATACATTGACTATTCAATGAGCGTTATTGTGGGAAGGGCGCTTCCAGATGTCAGGGATGGTCTTAAACCTGTTCACAGAAGAATTCTCTATTCAATGAAGGAACTTTCCCTTTTTCACAACAAACCCTTTAAAAAAGCAGCAAGAATTGTTGGAGAGTGCTTGGGTAAATACCATCCTCATGGAGATGCTGCTGTTTATGATGCTCTTATAAGAATGGCTCAGGATTTCTCCCTGAGGTATCCTCTTATAGAAGGACAGGGAAATGTGGGTTCTGTTGATGGGGACCCGCCTGCTGCAATGAGATATGTTGAAGCACGCCTTAAGAAAATCTCGGATGAAATGCTTAAAGATATTGAAAAAGACACCGTTGATTTTATGGATAATTTTGATGGAAGTTTAAAAGAGCCGGTTGTTCTTCCCGCAAACATACCAAATCTTCTCATAAATGGTTCTTCAGGTATTGCTGTTGGAATGGCAACAAACATTCCCCCTCACAATCTTTCAGAAATTGTAGATGCTCTTGTTGCTTTAATTGATGAACCTGAAATTTCTGACAAAAAACTTTTTAAAATTGTAAAAGGTCCTGATTTTCCAACAGGGGCAATCATAACAAACAGGGAAGGAATTTACAAAGCATACAAAACAGGAAGAGGTTCAATAAAAATAAAGGCAAAGGCAGAAATACAGGAACTCAAAGGTGGAAGGGAAGTTATTGTTGTAACAGAACTTCCCTATCAGGTAAACAAGGCAGCCCTTATTGAAACAATTGCAAATCTTGTAAGGGATAAAAAGATAACAGGAATTTCAAACATAAGAGATGAGTCAGACAAAGAAGGCATAAGAGTTGTTATAGAGATTTCAAAGGATGCGGTGGCTGGTATTGTTTTAAATCAACTTTACAAACACACATCTCTTTCAACCAATTATGGAATAATCCTGCTTGCTCTTCACAACAATGTGCCAAGAGTTTTGAGTTTAAGAGAGATGCTTGGTTACTATCTGGACCACAGGGTTGATGTAATAACAAGAAGAACGAAATTCGAACTTAAAAAAGCAGAAGAAAGAGCGCATGTCTTAGAAGGTTTAAGAATAGCCCTTGAAAACCTGGATAAAGTTATTGCAATTATAAAAAAGTCAAAGACGCCGCAGATAGCAAAAGAGCAACTCATCAAGAATTTCAAAATGACAGAAAGGCAAGCACAGGCAATTCTTGAAATGCGCCTGCAGCAACTGACAGGTCTTGAAAGAATTAAAATTGAGGAAGAATACAAGGAGAAAATAAAACTCATCAAAAAACTTAAGCACATTTTAGCAGACCCTTCGGAAGTTTTGAAAATTGTAAAAGAGGATCTTCTTGAAGTAAAGAAAAAATATGGAGATGAAAGAAAGACCGAAATCACAGATGAAGAGACAACTTTTACTGAAGAAGACCTCATTGAAGATGCAGATGTTGTTGTTGCAGTAACACATCAGGGTTATATCAAGAGAGTTCCCTTAAACACATGGAGAACCCAGGGACGCGGAGGGAAAGGTGTTATTTCAATGAAAACAAAGGAAGACGATTATCTTGAACATCTTTTTATAACAAGGAATCTGTCAACATTTCTTGTTTTCACAAATCTTGGAAGGGTTTACTGGTTGAAGGTGTGGAAAATTCCTGAAGGGACCCGAACTTCACGCGGAAAACCAATTGTAAACTTTTTAAATTTCAAGGCACCAGGTGAGAAGGTAAATTCCTTTTTTCACATAAGAAATCTTGAGGATGCCTGTGGAAATCTTATAATGATTTCAGAAAAGGGCTTTGTGAAAAGAACACCTGCCAGTGAGTATTCAAGACCGAGGTCATCAGGAATTGTTGCAATAAAACTTTCTGAGGGAGACAAACTTGTTGGTGTTTTAAGTTCCTCTGGAAATTCTGAAATAATCATTGCAACGCAGAAGGGAAAGGCAATCAGGTTTTCAGAGAAAACCGTTCGCACAGTGGGTCGTTCTGCAAGAGGTGTCAGGGGTATAAAACTTGCACCAACTGACAGAGTTGTGGGTATGGTTGTGATGGATGAAAAATCTCAAGATACGCTTCTGGTTGTTTCAGAAAAAGGTTTTGGAAAAAGAACAGATATTTCTGCATACAGAAGGCAGAATCGTGGTGGAAAGGGTATCATAAACATGAAAATCACACAAAAAACAGGAGAAGTTGTTGCACTCCGATGCTGTAAGGAAACAGATGAAATAATGGTTCTTACAGCAAAAGGAATTATGATAAGGCAGAAAGTTTCTCAAATAAGAAAGACAGGGAGGGCAACCTCAGGAGTTCGGCTCATACGGCTTGACGAAGGCGATAGAGTTGCATCAGTTGGAAAAATAGTTTCAGAAGAAATTGGTTAAACAAATACCCCACACTTCTGATCTGGGAATTTTTGTGTCTTCAAAAACCCTTGAGGGGCTTTTTAAAGATTCTGTAAAAGGATTTTTAATTCTGGTTGGCAAAGTTTCAAGGGAAAAAACAAATCCAAAAAAGAAAAAACTTGAAATTAAAGGACAATCCACAGAAGAAATTCTTGTTTCATTCTTAAATGAGCTGATTTTTCTTTTTTATTTTAAGAGTTTGTACCCTGAAAAAATAAAATCTATTAAAATTCAGGGAAAAAAACTTTTTTCAGAAATTCTTTTTTCAAAAATTAAAAATTTTTCAAACATTCACGAAATAAAATCAGCAACATTTTACAATCTGAAAGTAGAAAAAAACTTTCTTTTTAAAGCCACAATCTTTTTTGATGTATAAACAACAGAAAAAGTGACAAGGTAACAAAGTGATATGGAGACAAGAAAGTAAGGTGACAGGGTGACTAAGTGACAAAGTGATAAAGTGATATGGAGATATGGAGACAAGAAAGT